>JALQVG010000048.1 GCA_023260435.1 Flavobacteriaceae bacterium
TATTTTTACGTAAACCGATAAACACCGCTAGCCAACTACTCCTTAACTGTTGGGTACTGAACACCTAACTGCTCGAGATACGATTTATATTTCTTTTCGTTGTAGTAAAACGGCTCAAGGGACTTACGGAATTTCTGATCAATTTCGGTGTTTAGGTATGTAGGTGCCTGAGTGTCTGATTGGATCATAGGCTCATACTTAGTTTCCGCAGTTTGTACCTCATTGAAATACGTCCATGCATCCTTGATAAGTGCCGGTTGCGTCAGCAAATCAATGATGGTCATGGCTTCTACCTCAGCTCCTTTACTTACCCCCTTGTGTGCGATTGGGGTAGCCATAGCTATAGCATTGCTCCAATGGTGACCTGGCAATCCAGGAATATTTGATGGAAAACGCAAAGTTACTGTAGGAACTACCCAAGATACATCACCGATATCATCGCTCCCACCACTAACAGGCTGGGCTACTGGTATGCCGATCGGCTCAAGTTCCATGGCCAATCCTTCTACTTTCTTAGCTTTTACTTCACGTTGAACCGCTTTGGCCAATGCTTGATCTTCAGCTGACCATTGAGGCAAGCCAACGGCCTGAATATTTTGGTACATCGCCTCGGCAATACTTTTGTTAAAATGCCTAGGCCAGGCAGTACCCAAAATTTTATAGGACATTTTGGTATCGGTCATCAAGGCAGCCCCTTCTGCAATTCTTTGTGCCGCTTGATACATATCCATGATCCCTTCATAGGTGACATCTCTAAAATAATACCAAATACTGGCTTTAGAGGGGACTACGTTGGGTTGATCCCCTCCATCTGAAATCACTGAGTGCGATCGCTTTAGCGGATCAAGATGTTCTCTTTTATAGTTCCAGCCAACATTCATCAACTCAACGGCATCAGCAGCGCTTTTTCCCCTCCATGGAGCACCCGCAGCATGGGCAGCATCAC
Organism: Flavobacteriaceae bacterium; assembly: GCA_023260435.1. GTDB lineage: Bacteria > Bacteroidota > Bacteroidia > Flavobacteriales > Flavobacteriaceae > MAG-120531. The sequence continues at coordinate 947 of JALQVG010000048.1, forward strand.
CTTCAAAAGTGAATTCCACAGAGATCAACCCAGTACCAGTAGCTGGCCCCCAAGACACTTCCATATTACTGCTGACATGGGTAAATATACACGCGTCCACCCCTTTAAATACACCATCCCGGACGAACCACGCCTTGGCCGCAACTAATTCTTCAGCGATACCAGGCCAGAGCATTAAGGTTCCTCCTATTTTATTGACTTTCATCACCTGTTGAACGGCCAATGCGGCCGTGATATTCAAAGGAATCCCTGCATTGTGGCCCTCACCATGGCCGGGTGCACCTTCTACTATAGGCTTGTGATACGCCACACCTGGGTATTGAGAAGCTTTTGGGATACAATCCACATCACTTCCTAAAGCAATAACCGGTCCTGAGCCTTGAGACCAAGTAGCCACCCAAGCCGTAGGAATACCCGATAATCCCCATTGAATCTCAAAACCATTCTTTTCCAATATAGAAGTCAAGTATTCAGAAGAAGCTTGCTCTTGAAAACCTAACTCGGCAAATGAAAACACTTTATCTACCATCACCTGACTCAAACGCTCATTCTTCTTAATCCAATCTGCCGTAGTTGACTTGAACGCACTAACCTCCTCTGGGGTGTACACCTTTTGGGCATGAGCTAACGTAATTCCCGCCCAAATACCAAAAAGGGAGGTGAAGAAATGAATTGTTTTCATAGAGCACTATTTTAGGATGTTATTCTAAAAATACTAAAAATCAGGCAAATAGCTTCAGTCATAAAATATTAGACAATAAAGACAAAATAATACACTTAACAAGAAGTTATCTATTCACAAAAATGACTTTTGTTATAAAAATATAATATATTTGCCTAATTAATAGAAATTAAATTTATTTGTATCAATATTCAACACATAACATCATGGCAATTAAAAAACAATTTCTAAAAAGCAAACCTGTTTGCAAAGTGACTTTCCAAATTGAAAGCCCAGACGCGCAAACAGCTCAGGTGATCGGTTCATTCAACGATTGGAATGCGCCTATTGAACTTAAAAAACAAAAAGGCGGTGTATTTAAAAATACCATCGAACTTCCAGCCAATAACTCTTTTGAGTTTAGATATCTTTTGGACGGAACCTATGTGAACGATCAAGAAGCTGACGGATTTCAGTGGAGTGATTACGCAGGAGACTACAACAGCGTACTCGCCGTATAATTCATCCCGGATTTACTTTACATAAAAAGGCGCTCCTATCGGAGCGCCTTTTTTATAGCAATACCAGGCAAAAAAAAGTCGCCCATAAGGCGACTTTAATTTGTTCTTAAGAAGGTGTTATTCTTGGGTTTGCGCAGGGGCTTCTCCAGGAACACTCATTTCCATGGTGCGGTCGTATTGACAGCATCCAGGATTGCTCTTGTAGGCTTCTTCACTGCCAACTACTTGGTCAGTATCGTAGCCCGATGCAGCAATCGCTTGATGTATGGCCTCGAGGTTGGTACGGTTACTATCAAAGGAAACTTTGATGTTCTTTGCTTCAACGCTCCAGTCAGCCGAAACTACACCTTCGACGCTTAAAGCAGCCGTCTCAATAGTCTTTTTGCACATTTCACAGTTTCCACGAACACCGAAGCTAGCCTCAGTATTCATCGCTGTTTCCATGGGCTCAGAAACCACCTCTGGGTTTTCTGTCACAGTTTGCTTACACGCTAACAGAGCTAGGGTAGCAAACAAAACAAACACACTAGATTTCTTCATCAGAATCGCTGGTTGAAATTACTCAGCAGCAGGAGCCTCTTCAGCAACTGGAGCCTCAACAGCAGTAGTGTCAACAGCAGCAGTGTCAACAGCCATTTCAGTAGACTCAACAGCAGGAGCTTCAATAGCCTCTTCAGCTACAACTTCTTGTTCAGCGTTTCCTTTGCAGCTAAGCAAGCTCAAGCTAGCGATAGCAGCGATCATAAGCATTTTTTTCATGGTAAATAGTTTTAAGTTTTTGGTTTTTTTGTTTTTCAAATTTGATGCAAATGTATATATTTCTATGTAGTAATATACAAACAGCAAAAAATATTTTTTAAAAAAGGTAAATAACTGACCCTTAAGGGTTCATTGTGCGTTTTTTCTCTTAAAAACAGTGGTGGTAACTGCCCATAAAGCAAAGCCACTAAGCACGGTGATTAGCCCCAAAAATGAGAAGGCCCTCAGCAAGGTTGTATTGAAGTCGTCACGCCCCTCGTAATCCATAGTATGGGTCATCCACAAGAAGTCAAACCAACGCCAATTTTGATGCCTGATACTCAAAAAACGACCATCCTTTTGGGAGACATAAGCCACAGGATGGTCTGGATGCTGGAACGCTATGGCATAAACTGGAAAATCAGCTCCACGGACTTCGTGATGCGGACCAACCGCCTCAATTTGATACACTGAATCGATTTTACCCAGCGGCTTAAGGTGGGCTTGCGCCACCGCAACAGCTTGGTCCTTATCGATTCCAGGGGTGATTTGCCCCGTGTAGGCCTCGACCAAAATACTGTCGTTCATCCAATAGTAAGGTTTACCATCAATAGTTCTCAGAGAAAGAGCGTGTACAGGCATTCCGAGTTTTGCAGCATCCAAAACAGGCAAATCAAACGCCACATGTTCAGCAGGTGATTTTTTAAAATCATCTCCGTGAATTTGATCGATATCAGACCAACTGAAGTATAGTCCGCTCACCGTCCACATCAAAAATTGTAGTCCCAAGAAAAGCCCCAGAAATCTGTGGATCTTGCGCACCCAGCGCTGTTGTTGTCTATTGATGATCATACGTGAAAAAGTGTTTTAATCGAAGCGCATTGGCAATCACCGTAACCGAACTAAAGCTCATGGCTGCAGCGGCTATCATAGGGGACAACAGCCAACCAAAAACTGGATACAAAGCCCCAGCGGCAATAGGGATCCCCAATAAATTATAGGCAAATGCCCAAAAAAAGTTTTGTTTGATATTTCTCATCACGGAACGACTGAGCTGACGGGCTTGAACAATCCCTTTGAGCGACCCGCGCACTAACGCGATGGAAGCGCTTTCAATGGCTATTTGTGCTCCCGTACCCATGGCGATTCCCACATCGGCTTGGGTTAACGCCGGGGCATCATTGATTCCATCACCAGCCATGGCCACCACACGACCCTCGGTCTGGTACCGTTGAATTTCAGCCCACTTGTCCTGGGGCATGCATTGACTTTTATAGGCATGAATACCCAGCTTTTGGGCCACCAAATCAGCCGCTTTAGGTTGATCACCCGTCAGCATGACCACTTCCACTCCATCCTTCATCAATTGAGCAATCGCGGAATGGGCTTCTGACTTGATCTGATCGGCGCAGGCCCATACCCCCAAAACACGATCTGAATCAAAGACATAGGAAACCGAAGCTCCTTGCTGCAAATAGCTAGCTGACTTAGATTCAATCAATGGATCGATAGCTAATCCGCGTTGCTCCACCATCTTTAGATTTCCCAGACCGATGGGACTGTCTTGAAAAGTGCCCACCATACCTTGGCCTGGAAAGTCTGACCAATGATCTGCGGAAACAGCGTCAATGCCCGACTCTTGAATATGCGTTAATATAGCCTGCGCCATCGGATGTGCGCTCAACAAGCAAAGACCTGCCACCTGACTTTTTACCAAAACTAGGTCAACACCTTCAGCAAATACAGAGCCACTTACCTCCGGTTTTCCTACGGTCAAGGTCCCAGTTTTATCAACCACCAGCAGGTCCACTTCCGCCATACGCTGAAGTGCGGCTGCATCTTTGATCAAAATACCCTGCTGTGCCCCAACACCTACCCCAACCATAACGGACATAGGTGTTACCAATCCTAAAACGCATGGACAGGCAATGATCAATACGGCAATAGCATTGATCATAGCGTTCAGGTAAATAGGCTCTGGACCCCAAATAATCCAGGCTCCGAAGGTAATCAGGGCGATCAAGATGACCACAGGAACAAAATAAGAGGCTACTCGATCGGCCAATCCTTGAATGGGAGCCTTACTCCTACCCGCTTGTTCCACTAGGGCAATAATCTGAGCGACCAGGGTCTGGTCACCTACTTTTTGGGCGCGCATCACCAGCATACCACTGGTATTTTGGGTGCCCGCATGCACCAGATCATCGGGGGATTTGGCCGATGGAAGGGATTCGCCGGTCAACATAGACTCATCCACCGATGAAAATCCAGATAAAACAACACCGTCGACAGGTATGGGTCTGCCTGGCGCCACCACCAAAACATCTCCCGCCAATATGTCCGCTACATCAACTTCCTCATCCAATCCCGATGTACGGCGTATGGCTTTACGAGGCACCAAAGAAATCAGCGCCTTGAGGGAGTCGCTTGTGTTTAACAACGCTTTTGCCTCCAATACTTGACCCAGCAACACCAAAGTCAAGATGACGGTAGCGGCTTCAAAATAAAGGAATAGACCAGATGTAGAAGGGAAAATATATAGGTAAACCAACGCCCAAATACTGTACAACCAAGCAGTCCCGGCTCCAATACCTACCAAGGTAAACATATTGAGTTGTCCCGATCGAATCGACCCCCAAGCGCGTTGCATCAACATCCAGGTTGCATAAAAAACCACAGGCAAAGACAGTAAACCTTGAGCCCAACCCATCCATGGTTGAGGCGTAACACCCCACATCTCGCTCATGGACAATAAAAAAATGGGTAAGGTAAAGCCAACAGCCCAACGGAGTTTGGCTAAAAGAGCGCGATAGGTTTCGTCCTCCTTATGCTCAGCTTCCATAGGTTTTAATCCATAATGGCCGCCCGAAGCCTCCATAGCCATGAACAATGATTGGAGCGGTATGGGTGCCGAATGGGTTAAATAAGCCAATCCTCTAGCCAGATCAACTTCAGCAGACTCCACTCCTGAAACTTGTGCCAAGGTCCGCTGCACATGGCCTTGACAGCCCGAACAAGTCATTCCCGTAATTCGATAGGTAGTAATCATGCTCAAAAATAAAGAATAATAACTACCTTTACGGCCCCAAATCTGAGGAATATGAAAGCCAAAAGAGGTTTTGTTGCCGGAAATTTCGATGTAATTCACCCCGGCTACATCGCTATGTTCAAAGAGTGTAAAAGCGCCTGTGACCACATGGTGATCTTGCTTCAAACAGATCCTACAGTAGAACGTCCAGAAAAATTAAAACCCATTTTCAGCGTAGAAGAACGCACAGAATTGCTGCTCTCTTTAATTTACATCGATGAAATCATTACCTATACCTACGAACACGAATTATACGACACCATAAAGAACGGTGGGTTTGACGTTCGCTTTTTAGGGGATGACTATAAAGATCGAGGATATACCGGTGATGACTTAGGCATCCGCGTGCACTATCTAGACCGCAGCCACGGATGGAGTACGACGAAGTACAAGAAGATGATTGCCGCCTCTTTTGAAGGAAAAAATATCTAGGGATTAAAATCCTGAAATCTCTCCGTCCAGCCAAGCGCTTCGTTGGACTAGAAAACCCTTTAACTGCTGGATTTGATTGGCGTAGTTCACGGGTATGCCATTCCATTTGGCATAATTGCGGGCTACGGCACCATTGTTTTGCAGATATTCGGCATACTCATCCACCTTTGCAGTCAATGACGAGGTTGCCCAAACGCTTTGACGCAACTGATTCCACCTAGATTTGACCCGAGCCCTAAAATAAGGGTCCGACTTGAGCTTGGGCCACCAAAAATGCACGGTCCACAAATCGTTAGGAACGTATTGGTTATAATCTGCCACCCAAGCGTCCTGGGGAAGACGACCGCCGGTTTCAAAAGCAATGTTCATGTCCCAGACCGGTCCCATTTTAAGTTTGCCGTCACGCTCTTTGTGCAGATAGGTACTGAGTCGGTATCCATCTATATTTCGACTTAGTTCCGTGATCAAAAAAAAGTCGACAAAGCTATCAACATCGATTAGGGCCGTGTAGGTCGGATCTGCACCAGTACCAGGATTAAGGATAGCGTCATCCACCTGATCGATATAGGTCTTGATGTAGTTTTTTTGAGCTGGATTAATTTCGTCTGAAGCTGGGTATTCGTAAAGAAAATAGGTTTCCGCAGACTGTTTGCCCCCATACGCAGCATAAGGCAACAAGGCTCCAGTATTGCTGTAGTTGGACCTAAAACTATTGCTAGCCTGGTAAAGCGCATCATCCCCCCAATTAGTTTCGTAATAAGAGAGCGGCATGTCTTGAGGCGCATCCCCACCAGCCGTCTTATCAATTTTAAGGATGTAACCTCCCGTTATCAAAGATGGATCGGTATCCGCAGAGGTTAACTTGGATACATCAATACGGTTTTTGTCTCGCTTTAACTTTTCCATCAACATGTACAATCCAACATAGTTGCTGTTGACCTCTAGCTCAACAAATGTTGACCTCGAAGCGTAACGACCCATGGCGCGGTAGAGGCTATACCCCAAATGGTGGTGAATCAATGACGGGTCGTAAATACTGTTGCTGGATGCTTGAAATACATGCCCTATCAGGGCAAAATCCTCTTCTTCAGGATAACCCAATAAGGAGATAGCGACATCGTTTCCTGCGATATCCCAAGTCTCTATCCCATAGGACTTCTTGTCGGACACCCGAAAGGAGGTAGACCCTCGGTATTCGATACCAATCGGTTGGGTCAAGGTATACTTCCTGTTTTGAATCACCTTCAACGTAGCGGCAATTTTAGGCTCGTTGCGTATGGCTTCCTCCGTGGTGATTTGAAGATAGGGAATATCACTATCCTGAGGATCTACGGCATAGACTACTTCGGAATTGTCATCGATATCTTCGGTGACACAGGACACAAAAAAAAGGCCCAAGGCCCAAAGGAGAAAGTAATGATGTAAACGCATAACACTAAGATACAAAAAAGGCTCCAGAGGAGCCTTTTTGAACTAAAAAATTGATTAATCCTTAATCAAATTGATAGCGAATAACCAATTCATGAGTGTTTGATCTAAGCGCAGTAGTGGTTGTACGCTGTGCTACTTCATAGCCATAACCAAAACTAAATTGATTTAGGTTGTGAAACATCACCAATCCAGAGATGTAATCATTGTTAGACACCCCTAAGCCTGCTGATATTTTATCTAGGTACGTAACCTGTGCAATAGCGGTCAATTGGTTGGGCGCTGCACCCACTACACGGTACAAAACACTTGGATTAAAATCCAAGTAAGCATTAATCGGCAACTCATAACCCGCTGTGAAATAGAAATGCGGTTTATCGGTAGCTGTTGTAGCCACACCGTTCACCTCTTTGAATCGCTCGGTGTTCAAGAAGTTAGGCACAGAAGCACCTACATAAAAGCGCTCACCTTTCAATAAAGCACCCACACCGACGAGTGGATTCATGTAGTTGTCCAAACCGTCAAGCGCTGGATTTTGCTCGTTAGTAATTCTATTCAACTTAGCTAAATCAATATTGTTGTAAAGCAAACCGGCCTTCACACCCAAAAACAGATTTGTTTTTTCATCTACTTTAAGTTTGTAGCTGTAATCAGCTGCGATCACCCCCTGGTTTTCTACATAAACTCGATCTGTAGAATACGTGAATCCCCAAGCGGCATTGTTTTTTTCTGAAGTGTTGTACACCAGGGTGGCCGCACGAGGTGCATCTTCAATACCCTGCCAAGCAGAGCGGTAGTTTAACCCGACAAAACGGCCTTGAGTACCCGCGTAAGCAGGGTTAATCGTGCTCATGTTTTGTTGGTAGAACAAAAAGTTAGGTTGTTGCTGGGCTGAAGCCACACCGGTAAAAGCTAAAAATGCAATAGCAAGTAGGATTTTTTTCATAATGGGATTTGATTCATTATCAACGGCCAAATATAGGTATACCCGAGGGTGATGCCCATCCACCTCGACGAAAAGTTAGTGCAGATTTTAAAAAAAAGCACCAAAACCGTAGGTGTTTACCACTCCCACACTACTAGGTTCCATTGGGCTTGGCCGAATTCGAGTTGTCCGACTACATGAAAGCCAGTGTTTTGGTGGGCTTTGAGGGAACGGGTGTTGAGGGTGTCGACATCAGTGATCAGGAAGTCGAAGAGGTGGTTGTAGTGGTCTCTGTACCCGTGGTAAAGACTTTGGACGAGTCCTTGACCTCGGTGGGATTTGCCGACACACAGCTGGCCTACCAGACAAAAGTTGAGTTGGTCCAAGGGGGTGTTGTTGTAGGTGTATTGGGGGAACTTGTTGACAAGATCTTCAATCAGTGGGTGCAAGTGTTTGCTATCGCGGGTAACCACTAAGGCGTATCCAACGACCTCACCCTGGTCCACGGCAATGATCGACGGATGCTTCTGTTGAATGGTTGTTAAAAATTCTATGGAATAGTCACAAGTGACAAAACCCTGAGAAGCCCGTTCCTCTGGGCTCAAATTCTGCTTGAGATTAGCTTCTAATAATTTTTTAATACCGACAAGTTCCTCTTGGCTCGAAACAGTTTTGATGTGGACCATCTTGATTTTTTGGGCAAATGTAAAATTTTGCCTTAACCACCCGTAAAAAACCATCAGGATTCTACAATTCTGAAGTATTACCCTAGGCAATGGCCCAAAAAAAGAGCGCTCAAGTGAACTTGGCGCTCTTTTTTAAACATTTAGTGGTGACCGCGGAGGGATTCGAACCCCCAACCCTCAGAGCCGAAATCTGATATTCTATCCAGTTGAACTACGCAGCCAAAATTTTTGTGCCCGGTTTATGCGAGCAGTGTTTTTACTTGTTCAGCGATAAGCTTTCCTTCAGCCTGACCAGCTAGTGCCTGGTTGGCAGCAGCCATGACTTTGCCCATGTCTTTTATGGAGGTGGCGCCTAGCTCACTAATCAATTTTTTAATATGCTCCGCTACTTGTTCTGCCGTAAGCTGGGCAGGCAGAAAGCGCTCAATCACGGCTACTTCTTGGAACTCGGTAGCGGCAAGGTCTTCACGTCCCTGTTGTTGGTACATGGCGGCAGCATCTTTGCGCTGTTTAACCAAGCGCTGTAAAAGCTTGAGTTCAGCATCTTCAGCTAGTGTTCCAGTAGCGCCTGCAGAAGTCTGTTCCAACAAAAGAGCTGACTTAATCGCGCGCAACGCCTGAAGGGCCATCGTGTCTTTAGCACGCATAGCGTCCTTGAGCTGTTCCATTACTTTGTCTTGAAGCGTCATGTGGTTTGTTTTGGGCCACAAAGTTAATAAAAACAAGACAATGCTCGGGGTTTAGTCCACGTTGTCGTGTAAAAAAGAATTGTTGGTGCGCAATCGTTTTTCCTCGTTGGGGTCAGCAGAGAGCGTAGTGCGTGAAAGCTTGGCCTCTACTGGATTTTGGTCCAACGAAATACCTTGACGTTTGTACGCGGGTTCCTTTTCAATTTCGTCAATACGCTGTAGGCTGTTATTGAAGTGGTAGTTAAACTCTTTAAACTGTCGTTTGCGCTCCTCTGTTCTCGCTTTCAGCAGATCAGCGATCGGACTCTCCATAGGATCAATCTCTACCGAAGATTCTTGAGCCAAAGGGTTTTCGATCACTTTGTGTTCAAATTGAAATTCAGGTAGTTCAGCCACCTCTGCTTCTTTAGGCTCAGGTTGGGCTTGGGTAAGTTTTTGTTCCAGCTCCATATAGTCCTCCAAGCTGTATCTTTTGGCCGGTGCTTCCTCACTGATGAAGGCCGATGGTGCTGGTTCTTGGCGCTGAGCTTTAGGGACGACTATTTCCGCATCAATAACTTCTAAATTCCAAATCTGTGCTGAAGTAAGTTCCTCAGGTACAGATATTTTTGGGGCTTGTACCTCTTCGATGGTCAAATCAAAAAACAAAGACGTCTGTTCCTCAAAAACCGGCTCTTCTTCCACTGGTGAAGGGACTGAAGCAGAGGGCTTTTCAATTATTTGAAACTCCATTTCTTGCTCGAAGGCCTCCTGATCAACCTCATCTACTGGTGCAGAGGGTACTTCAGGAGTTACTACTTGAACATCATATACCTCCAGGAGACGCAACGACTCGGTGGTTGGGATCAATACATCCTCACTGGCCATTTCTTGATCACTTTCTAGCTGTTCGTCCGAAAGATCAAATCCAAAAGCAGCAGCTTCATCAGACCAATCCAGCACGTGGGTGATTACAGGCTCCTCAGGAGTGACCTCAGAAAGTGGGGTATCAAAAAGTGAAGCTGTTGGCTCTTCCACCAACTCCTGTTCAACTACTTCATCTTGGATGTGCACTGCGGCTGGCTCAAGCTGTTCATCGGCCGCCTGAGGCGCCACGATCTCTGCCTCACACTCTAGGTCAAAATAAATCGGAGGCTCAACAGTAGTGGCTTGGCCCATTAAATTGAGGTTCACACGCTGCTCATCTTCCAGGGTGTGGATGATTTTTTTGGCTTCCGTGTTGACGATTTCATTTTGTTGTTCCGGATTGAATCCAGTGGCAATGACAGTTACAGCGATGGATTCGCCCAGGTTGATGTCCTCACCTACCCCCATGATGATGTTGGCGCATTGGCCAGCCTCAGCCTGAATGTAGTCGTTGATTTCACCTATTTCATCAATAGTGATCTCGCTGGTGCCTGAAACGATCAATAACAGTACGTTTTTTGCGCCAGTGATCTTGTTGTCGTTGAGCAGTGGAGAATCCAGAGCAGAAGAAATAGCTTCCAAGGCGCGGCCTTTACCCGTAGCGCGGGCAGAACCCATGATGGCCGAACCGCTGTTGGCCAACACAGTTTTGGCATCGCGCAAATCGATGTTTTGGGTGTAGTGGTGGGTGATCACTTCAGCGATTCCTTTGGCCGCGGTAGCCAACACCTCATCCGCTTTAGAAAACCCAGCCTTAAACCCGAGGTTTCCGTACACCTCGCGCAGCTTGTTGTTATTGATGATAATTAAAGAATCAACGCTCTGTCTGAGTTTGGCAATACCCGCTTGAGCTTGGTCGTTTCTCATTTTACCCTCAAACAAAAATGGGGTAGTGACGATGCCCACAGTCAAAATATCCATCTCCTTAGCAGCACGAGCGATCACAGGAGCTGCCCCAGTTCCTGTACCTCCACCCATACCCGCAGTGATAAACACCATTTTGGTTTGGGTATCCAGCATCGCGCGGATGTCTTCCACACTTTCTTGAGCTGCTTTTTCACCCACCTCAGGATTTGCCCCAGCACCTAAACCTTCCGTCAATGAAATACCCAGTTGGATTTTATTGGGTACCGCTGAATTTTCTAAGGCTTGTGCATCAGTATTGCACACCACAAAATCGACACCTTTGATTCCCGCTTCAAACATATGGTTGATGGCATTGCTACCACCACCGCCAACGCCGATGACTTTGATCACGTTGGATTGGTGCTTGGGAAGGTCGAATTGAATGTGGTCTAGGTCGGAAAAGGACTCGTTCATAGGGGGCTGTATTTCGGTGTGTTATTCTGCGTCGTTTAAAAAAGTAATAAAGCGTTCTATCCAGCTGTCAAATGTGGACTTGCGCTCTTTTTTCTCTGGCTTAGGGGCGGCTGTTTCCTGATTTGTCTCAGGGCTAGATGTAGCGTCAACTGCCTCAGTGGAAAGGTCGTCCTCTTTTGAAGAGGATAATTGTTCCTGCCCTACCGATGGATCAGCCATCGGCTGAATCTCTGGACGATTTTTACGGTCCTTTTGGATCGCATGCATCAACAGACCTACCGCAGTAGCGTATACCGGACTGGTGATTTCTTCGTTGGAATCTCCTGCTAGATGTTCGTTGGGGTAACCGATGCGGGTGTCCATGCCCGTGATGTATTCGACCAACTGTTTGATGTGCTTTAACTGACTACCTCCTCCGGTGAGTACAATACCTGCAATCAATTTCTTTCTAGGATCTTCATGCCCGTAATTTTTGATCTCAACAAATACCTGTTCGATGATTTCCACCACCCGAGCATTGATGATTTTGGACAGATTTTTTAAGGTGATTTCTTTGGGGTCTCTACCGCGAAGTCCTGGGATGGACACAATCTCGTTATCCTTATTTTCACCCGGCCAAGCAGATCCAAACTTCATTTTAAGTAGTTCCGCTTGTTTTTCAATGATGGAGCAGCCGTCTTTAATGTCTTCAGTGATCACGTTTCCACCAAAGGGAATCACTGCCGTATGGCGAATAATCCCATCTTTAAAAATCGCTAAGTCTGTGGTACCACCACCTATATCGATCATGGCAACACCTGCTTCCTTCTCCTCCTGACTTAAGACTGCATTGGCGGAAGCTACCGGTTCTAGGGTAATGTCCGACAGATCTAGACCAGAACTCTTGATGCAACGGCCGATGTTTCTGATCGAAGAAACTTGGCCGACGACTACATGGAAATTGGCCTCGAGACGTCCACCATACATTCCGATGGGCTCTTTGATTTCTGCTTGACCGTCTACTTTGTACTCCTGTGGCAGGACATGGATGATTTCCTCCCCAGGAAGCATCACCAATTTATGCACTTGCCTGGTCAATCGATCCAAATCATCCTCAGAAATTACTTCCTCAGAATTCGGTCTAGTGATATAATCCGCGTGTTGTATACTTCTGATGTGCTGTCCGGCGATACCGACAACTACATTGGATATTTTAAGCCCTGAGTCGACCTCAGCTTGGGTCACTGCTTGTTGTATGGACTGTATGGTCTGGGTAATGTTGTTCACCACGCCTCGGTGTACTCCTAAGCTTTTTGATTTGCCCACTCCGAGGACTTCCAATTTACCGTACTCATTCTCGCGACCTATAATGGCCACAATCTTGGTGGTACCAATGTCTAATCCTACTGAATAATGCCCCTGTTCCATATACTATTTTATCCCTATTGCTTGATGATCAAACGATAAATCAATCTTCTTATACCGCACAGGAACCGTGTCCTGAGCGAGTTTATTACTAATGGCTACAAAACGCGCCATTTTACCTTCCAAATCACTCAAATCACCCAAGTGAACTTGGTAATCCACGGCCGCCAGTGCCAAGGTGAATTGGGCGTTCTTCTCAATGTGCACCCCGATCAATTGCTCGCGGAGCACCTTGTTTTGTCTAGCAAAAGACAACAGTTCGTGACAGGCCTTTATGGTCTGTGGGTTGATTTCCCCAGTAACTAGGGGGACCCTGGCTGTGTGCAACCCAGAAAGCGGCATGGTCATCCCTCTGCGATCTAGATAATACGCACGCGTGCTATCCACCACCCTAGCCCAAGGTTGTTTTTGCGTTAACTCCGCCCTAAGTTGCCCATCTACAGTTACATAGACTTCTGCTTGTTCGAGCATGGCATCCTGAGAAAGCATACTTTCGAGCATACTCAAAACTAATTTTTCTTTAGGGGCGTTTGGGTTGGCAGACCATTTTTGTATTAACAATTTATTAACCGCTTCCGTGTTGGTGTAATGGTTTTCTCCAGGGGTAAATGAGTACTGAAGATCAGACCATTTCGGTTGTGGGTGCTTCACTTGCGACCACCAATAGCTCCCTACCAAGCAGGAGCCCACCACCAAAATCAACACTATTTTCATCCACTTTTTCACTGCAAATTCTTTTTAATTTCTTGAACCAACACCCCGATATCTCCAGCCCCTAATACAACTAATAGTTCTGGTTTTGTTTCCTGAAGCAAGGGGATCAACTCCTGCTTTGTGCAACCAACCGCTTGGGGATGATTCATCAGTGACAACAAGTACTCTTTATCGATACCTGGTATAGGCAATTCACGTGCGGGATATATATCCAAAAGGATCACCTGATCAAAACGCCCCAATGCATCGGCAAAGTCTTGGGCAAAATCTCGGGTTCTCGTAAACAAATGCGGCTGAAAAACAACTGTTTTACGACGCTCCGGGTAGGTTTGTGCCACAGCGCGATACACAGCCTCTATTTCGGTTGGATGATGGGCGTAATCATCCACCATCACCAATTCAGGTCGGTTAATTTCTATGGAAAACCGCCTTTGTACTCCTTCAAACTTTTCAATGCCGCGAATCAATGCTTTCGGATCTAGCTCTGTTTCCATACCCAAGGCAAATGCGCCCAGTGCATTCAACGCGTTGTGCACTCCAGGTAGGTGCCAACTGATATCCGCCCAATATCCCTGAGGGGTTTGGATGTCGAAATATATTTTTTCATCGACCACTCGGTGATTTAACAACCGATAATCTACACTGGGTCCCTCGCCGTAGATCACCGCTTGGTCCAAGTCTATGCCCGTAACGGACTCGTGAACCACCAGTCTTTTGGGGGAAGTCAACAAATCAGCAAAATCGGCAAATCCCTGATAAAAAGATCCGCGATCACCATAAATATCCAAATGATCAGGATCAATATTGGTGATCAGCGCCGCCTGAGGAGTAAGCTGTAAAAAAGAGCGATCAAACTCGTCAGCCTCCACCAAACTGACCTGATTTCCGAGGTTGATGTAATTGCTTTTGAATTGATTGGCTACCCCTCCCAAAAATGCGGTAAAGGGACTTTGAGCCTCCACCAACATGGCGGCTAGCAAACTAGACGTAGTTGTCTTTCCGTGGGTGCCTGCCACAGCGTAGCAAAAAGTGGAACGGGTCACTGCACCCAGAAGCGCCGCCCGTTTAATTTGGGTATACCCTTGTGCTGCAAAATAGCCCAACAACACACTGTTTTGAGGGATAGCCGGCGTATAGACCACTAACGTACTGGCTGGATTGAGATAATCTGAGGTCAATACCTCGACGTGATCTTCGAAGGAAATCTGAATGTCCTGATCCACCAATAATTCAGTGATTGAGGAGGGTGTTCGGTCATAGCCCGCTACTTGGTACCCCTCAGCCTTGAGGTACTGGGCAAGTCCAGACATCCCAATGCCCCCTATGCCCAGGAAATAAACCGATGTATAGGAGGAAAGATCAATCATGGAGTTGTTCTAGTATGTGTTGGACAATATGTTGGGTAGACTGCTTAAAAGCGCATTGGCCTAGACGCTCGCCCATAGCTTCAGCTGCCTTAGGATCTGCCATCCATTGGGTAAATACCTCGGCAAATCGCTCCGAATCTCGTTCTGCCAAAAGCAAGGCTGCCCCTTGATCCACCATAGCCTGAGCGTTTTTGGTTTGGTGATCTTCAGCGACGTTGGGCGAAGGAATCAACAAGACTGGTTTAGCCACTAAAGCGAGTTCAGAAACCGTACCGGCACCAGCTCTGGAAATAATCATATCCGCACAGGCATAGGCCCAGTCCATTCGATCGATAAACGGCAATACCGCCACGTGTTCCTGACTCATGGGCACATACTGGTCTTTGTACAAAGCGCCACACTGCCAAAGCAATTGGATATTGGCCGCAGAAAATAGCGGCAAATGTTCCGCGATGATTTCATTAATTTTTCTAGCTCCCAAACTCCCCCCCAAGACCAACAGCGTCTTTTTGTCTGGATTCAAGCCCCAGTGAGCCAAACCTTGCGCTCTTTCCGGAGCACCAACTTGGATCGAGGCGCGTACTGGGTTTCCCGTAAGCACCGTTTTATGGGCGGGAAAAAACTTTTCCATACCCGGGTAAGCCACATAAATTGATCTAGCCCCGGCTGCTAACCACTGATTGGTTTTGCCCGCATAAGCATTCTGTTCTTGCACGAAATAAGGAATGCCCATCCAGCCTGCCACTTTTAGCAATGGACCTGAGGCAAATCCCCCCGTGCCAATAACCGCTTTAGGCTTGAAGCGCCACAGAATCCATGCAGACTTGATCAAGCTAGCGACTACCTGCAATGGGAACTGGATTAACTTAAGACTCAATTTTCTGGAGAGTCCCGCAATCCAAAGCCCATAAATTTGGTATCCTGCTTGAGGCACCCGAGTCATCTCCATTTTACCCTGTGCACCCACAAAGATCACCTCAGCTTCGGGCTGGGCGGCTTTGAGTCCATCTGCGATTGCGATGGCTGGGTAAATATGCCCGCCCGTTCCACCACCAGACACTATGTACTTAGACTTCTTCACTCAATACATTTAAGGGGTGATCGCTATCCTGTTCCGCGGGAGATGGTTGGTCTTTACGACTGGCGCTTAATATCATGCCTAGGGCCAAACAAGTCATCCAAATAGAGGTTCCTCCACTGCTGATCAAAGGCAGTGTTTGACCGGTAACCGGTAAAAGAGCTACTGCTACACCCATATTGATAAACGCCTGGAAGACAATGGGAAGTCCGAGCCCAATCACCAACAATTTGGCAAAAGCTGTGGGCGCATTGTAACTGATCAAAACGATACGCAGCAGCACCAACAAATACAAGAGCACCAAAAATCCGGCAAACACCATTCCGTACTCTTCGACGATAATCGCAAAAATAAAATCAGAAGAACTCTGGGGTAGAAAGTTTTTCATGACGCTTTTACCCGCTCCCAAACCAAAAATTCCTCCGGTGGCAATAGCCGTTTTTGCCCGTTGTACCTGATAATCCGCCTCCGTGATTTCATCGCTATTGAAGGACTCGATTCTGCTGACCCATGTGTCCACGCGGTTGGGGAACATATCCGGAAAATTCATAGCCAAAATGATGAACAGCGCCCCTGCAGCTGCCCCTATGGCAGTCATTATCACCAGATACTTCAAGGGGTAACCCCCGACAAAGAGCAACAACATCACCAGCATAAAGATCATCAGAGCCGTTGATAAGTTGGCAGGGAAAATCAATCCGACTACGGTAACTACGGGGAGCCATAGAGGAACCAGTGAGGAGACAAACGTGATGTTTGTATCTCTTAATTTACTCAAATAGCGGGCTACGTAAACCATGGTCACCACCAAGGCCAACGTAGAGGTTTGAAAGCTGAGTCCAATTCCGGGTATTTTGATCCAACGGCTCGCATTGGCCCCATCAATCGTACTGCCCTGAGTAAGGGTGACAGCCAACAATAAAATAATGATGGGCATTCCCAAAAAGGAGAGCCCTTTAAAGTAATTGAGCGGAACGCGATGAACCGCAAACATGATCCCAAAACCAATCGCCAGCATAGCGGCGTGTTTCAATAAATGGGTGGTTGTGGAACCGGTGTTGGCCACATAAGCTAGATTGCTCGAGGAACTGTAGACAGGCAAAAATGAGTAGGCAGCGATAAAAGCTACCAAAGCCCAAAGCGTCTTATCTCCGGATATCTTGGCAAATAAAGTGGACAAGGGTCCCATACTACAGATTTTTTACGGCCGCTTTGAACTGATCACCGCGGTCCTCATAGTTTTTAAACAAATCAAAACTCGCACACGCAGGAGAAAGCAACACCGTATCTCCGCGCTCAGCGATTTTATAACAAACTTGAACACATTCATTCATGTCATACGTCTCCACCACCAAATCCACCACGTTGGAAAATGTGTCTTTGATTTTTTGGTTGTCCAATCCCAAACACACAATCGCCTTTACTTTTTCGCGGACCAGCGGCATCAATTCCATGTAATCATTTCCCTTATCCACCCCGCCAACGATCCACACAATCGGAGTTTTAACACTCTCCAAGGCATAGTAGACCGCATTGACGTTGGTCGCCTTTGAATCGTTGATGTAGTGAACATGGTGTATCTTAAGGACCGACTCCAAACGGTGGGGCACCCCTTGAAAGGTTTGCACACTATGTCGGATGGTTTCTTTTCGGATGTTCACCAAACTGGCTGCCGCAGAGGCGGCCATGGTGTTTTTGATGTTGTGAATGCCTTCTAATGCCAGGGTATCAACTTCCATAGTATAATATGCTTGAGGTAATTTTACGTGAATAGTTCCTTGGTCCATCCAAACCCCAAAATCGAGCACCCTTAGGGCAGAAAAAGGGATCAGTGTAGACGCCAAAGTGTGTTTGGATATATAGTCGTTCAGCGCAGGATCATCCGCGTCGTAAATGAGGTAGTCCTCGGCTGTTTGGTTCATGGCGATGCGAAACTTGGCCGAGATGTAGCGATTGATGTCGTACTGATAACGATCTAGGTGGTCAGGTGAAATATTGGTGATCACTGCCACATGAGGCTTTAAGGTTTGAATGCCGTCGAGTTGAAAACTGCTCAACTCAAGCACATACATCGGCTGAGGATCTTGGGCGACCATAGCGGCAAAACTGTTTCCGATGTTACCGGCCAATCCGCATGAAACACCGTCGCTCACCACCAAGTGATGGGTTAAGAGTGTTGTGGTGGTCTTGCCGTTGGAGCCCGTAATAGCCACAATAGGACGATCGGTGTATCGGGCACCTAACTCGATTTCAGAAATTACAGGAACACCTTGAGCGATGTATTGTGCCACTAAAGGAGCGGTATCCGGAATGCCTGGACTTTTAACCACAAGTTCTGCCTTGCTCAAATCGGGGTGTTTGTGGCCCATTTGCTCCCAGGCGATACCCCGCTGATTTAATGTCTCCTGGTGCTTGGCCGAGATAGCTCCTTGATCGGAAACCAAGACCTCGTAGCCTTGTGCCTGGGCCAACACCCCAGCACCAACGCCGCTTTCTCCTGCCCCTAAAACAACCAACAAAGACATATTATCTAATTTTCAAGGTGACTATAGTGATGATGGCCAGCGCAATGCCCACAATCCAAAACCGGGTGACAATTTTGCTTTCGTGGTACCCCATTTTCTGATAATGGTGGTGGAGCGGAGCCATTTTAAAGATGCGCCTCCCCTCCCCAAATTTCTTTTTGGTGTATTTGAAATAGCCTACCTGGAGCATGACCGACAAGGATTCTGCGAAAAAAATGCCGCAGAGCACAGGGATCAACAATTCTTTGCGCACAATCAACGCGATTACAGCAATGATTCCTCCAATGGTCAAACTACCTGTATCCCCCATAAATACTTGGGCAGGATAGGCATTATACCAGAGGAACCCGACCAATGCCCCAGTAAAAGCACCGACAAATACCACAATTTCTCCGGCACGTGGGATGAACATAACGTCCAAATAATCGGAAAAAATGACATTACCTGAAATCCACGCCAGGATCCCCAGGGTCAAAGCGATAATGGCCGAGGTACCTGCGGCTAGTCCGTCAATACCATCGGTGAGGTTGGCCCCATTGGAGACCGCGGTCACAATAATGATGACTATAGGGATAAATACCAGCCAAGCGTATTGGGTCGCTTCATCACCCATCCAACTGATCAACTGGTCGTAGGAAAACTCATTGTTTTTAACAAAGGGTATGGTGGTTTTGGTCGATTTTTGGGCTGGCGACATCTGTCCAAGGCTTGTAGCTTGGGCGATGCCTTGATCCCCATTGGATTCCATAACGACTGTTTCGTAGGCGTCAGTCTGCACCATTTGCCCAGGGGTGCTCAGGTGTGTTCTCATGGTCACCTCAGGATGAAAATACAGCGTAAGTCCGACGATTAATCCCAGGCCCACCTGTCCCAAGACTTTAAACTTTCCTTTTAGGCCTTGCTTGTCTTTCTTAAATACCTTGATGTAGTCGTCGATAAACCCAATGGTTCCCATCCAAAGTGTGGCTACCATCAATAGAATGATGTACACTTCTGCGATTTTGGCAAACAAAAGCACCGGTATCAGAGTAGCCAAAATGATGATCAAACCTCCCATGGTAGGGGTTCCTGCTTTTTGAGACTGTCCCTCAAGACCCAGGTCGCGGATGCTCTCTCCAATTTGTGCGCGTTTTAACGCAGCAATAATTTTCTTACCAAAAATACTCGCGATCAGCAAGGAGGTTATGATTGATAAAGCGGCCCTAAAGGACAAATAAGAAAAAAGTCCTATGCCTGGAAAATCGTAATGGGCTTGGAGATACTCAAACAGGTAATAGATCATGGTGTTGGTTGGTTTGGGGTCAATAAGGATTGTGCGATGGCCATGTCATCAAATGGGGTGCGTACACCCTTGACTTCTTGATACGTTTCATGGCCTTTTCCTGCAATGAGGATGATGTCTTCGGGAGCCGCCATGGCGACAGCGGTCTTGATGGCTTGGAATCGGTCTTCAATCACTAGATACCGATTAGTTCTGTCCGCAGGCACACCCGCTTCCATAGCTTCTAATATCGTTTTCGGATCCTCAGTCCTGGGATTGTCGGACGTAAAGATGGTCCGATCGCTGCCCTGTGAAGCCAATGCAGCCATGATCGGTCTTTTGGTCGTATCTCGATCTCCTCCACAGCCAACCACGGTAATCAACTGTTCATTTTTGGTGCGAATCGCCTGGATGGTGGCCAACACATTTTCTAATGCATCTGGAGTATGGGCGTAATCAACTACAACAGTCACTCCATTAGGAGCTCTAAAGGATTGAAACCTGCCTGGAACATGTCCCAATTGGCTCAAGGCTGGCAGCACTTCGTCAGCCTTGCTGCCAAGCTGCATCGCTGTAGCGTAGATCGCCAACAAGTTGTAGGCGTTGAAAGCGCCAACCAATGGACTCCAAAATTCATGTCCATCCAACTGCAACTGTAAGCCGGTAAAATGATTTTCAACAATTTGAGCCCGATAATCCGCCATGGATTTTAAGGCATATGTGCGCACTTTGGCCTGGGTATTTTGGGCCATATACAACCCGTTTTTGTCATCCGCGTTGACCAAGGCCCATGCTTGAGCAGGTAAGCCATCGAACAACCTTTTCTTGGTATCTCGATACTCGGCAAAAGTATGGTGGTAATCTAAGTGGTCATGAGTTAGGTTAGTGAACACCGCTCCGGCAAATACCAGTCCCTCAATACGGTGCTGAGCAATACCGTGTGAACTCACTTCCATAAAACAATAGGTAGCGCCTCGATCGCGCATCATAGCCAGATAGCGTTGAATCGTCAAGGCGTCTGGCGTGGTATTCATGGTGGGAAAACGCTCCTCTCCCACACGGATTTCGATCGTTGAAATCAGTCCAGTGACATAACCCATCGCACTGTACAGAGCATACAGTAGACTACTAGTCGTAGTTTTCCCGTTCGTTCCAGTAGTGCCCACCAAAGTCACTGATTTAGATGGGTGATCATAAAAATGAGCCGCGATTACCCCCAAAGCAACCTCTGGGGCTGGAACAGCAATGTAGGTTACGCCGGGTTGCAGCTTTTCTGGAATTCGGGCGCAAACCACAGAGCGGGCGCCCAATTCAATGGCCTTGTCGATAAACGCGTGCCCGTCTACCTGGGCGCCCGCCACGGCAACAAACAAACTGTCCTGCTCTGAACGACGAGAATCCAATACCACACTGGATACCTGAATCTGTGTAGATCCAGCTACCTCATCGATACGCACCCCAAAAAGCAGATCCTTTAACGCTTTCATTCCAATGTCAATTGTACGGTTGTTCCTTTAACCAGCGGTGTTCCAGGCACCAGTGACTGAGCCTTTACTTGTCCCATTCCTTGAATACGCACGGAAACCCCGTTGTTCTCCAAAAGGGCAACAGCGTCCCTACCAGGCAAACCATCCAAGTCAGGCATCACCAATAGGGGGCCTTTAGTCAGCAATTCATAAGAAACCTTTTGCTCCTGAATCTTGGGGCTGGGTTTCCACTCAGCATCCACCCACTGTGCATTGTGGTTGGACGTGTAGATTTTTTGGGCAATGGCTTTAAATACCGGTCCCGAAACGTCTGCGCCATAATACCCAATCCCTTTGTCGGGTTCATGAATGACCACAATACAAGAATACTTTGGGTTGTCTGCAGGAAAATATCCCGAAAACGTTGAGATGTACTTTAGTTTGTCCTTATCTCCTGAAGCATAGTTTTTCTGTGTGGTTCCTGTTTTACCCGCCATGGAAAAATTAGGATCGTACAGACCGCGACCTGTCCCCCCCTTTTTGTTGACGATGTCCGAAAGGATTTGCCTCACTTTGCCTAAGGTCTCCTCAGAACATATAGAGGGATTGATCACTTCTTTGTCGAAACGCTGGATTACCTTATCCCAGGAGCGGATTTCCTTAATCAATCTAGGGCGCACCATTTCACCGTTGTTGGCAATAGCGTTGTAAAACGTGAGGGTCTGCAAGGGTGTAAGCGACACCTCATACCCATAGGCCATCCAAGCCAGTGAAAGCCCAGACCATCCCTTATCGCCAGGATATCTAATCACCGGCAATCCCTCTCCCGCAATAGGGAGATCTAAAGGCTGGTGTAAGTTCATATTGCGCAAGCGATTGACAAACTTTTTGGGGTTGTCTCGATAGTTCTCATTGATAATTTTGGCAAATGCGGTATTTGAAGAAACCATCAAGGCCTTGGAGACGGTAATCTTCCCATATCCGCCCTTGTGCGAATCGCGCACCATTCCGTTATATACTTTGTACAATCCGTTTTGGGTATCTACTATACTGTTCGTGTCCACGTATTTATCCTCCAAAGCGGCCACCAAAGACATAACTTTAAAGGTGGATCCTGGCTCGTGGGATTCAGAAACCGCATAATTGAGGCGCTCGTAATATTGGCCTTCTGCGTTGACCCCTAAATTGGACATAGCTTTGATTTCTCCTGTGGCTACCTCCATAACCACCACGGTACCGTGGTCCGCTTTATACTTTTCCAATTGAGTCAGTAAAGCGTGGTGGGCAATATCCTGAATCCCCACATCGATCGTAGAAACTACATCATAACCATCTTGGGGCTCCACGGTGTTGTTCATCCCCACAGGTTTCCACTGGCCTTTAGCGATGCGCTGTTTTAATCTTTTTCCAGCTACACCATTGAGGTACTTACTAAACGCGCCTTCCAGGCCAATGCTTCTTAGTTTCCCGTTTTCGTCCACCTTTTCATAACCTACCATTCGCTTGGCAATGTCTCCTAAGGGGTGATCACGAACTGTTTTTTGGACACTGATAAAGCCGCCCTTAAACGGGCCTTTGCTAAAAAGTGGAAATGACTCCATGCGTTTAAAGTCGATGTAATCCAATTTTGAAGCAATCATGGTATAGCGGTTCTCCTTGGCCTTGGCTTGGCGCAAATACTGCTCGTAATACGCTGAGGGCTTGCCGAGCATTACAGAAAGGGAATCAGAAAGCGGCTTGACCAAGGCCTCAAAATCCTTCGACTTGACAGAAACCGCATCCCAACGCACCTCATACTGGGTCACTGATGTGGCCAATAAACTGCCGTCATGTGAAAACAAACTTCCTTTGTTGGGCTCGATAGTAAACATGCGTTCCGTACGCTCGGCTGCCTCTGCACGCAACTGGGGCCCCTCAACAAAATGGATTTTAAACATGCGCACTACTACAGCTACCCCAAAAATCGCGAGCAAAAATGCGATGAGGTAGAGTTTTCTCAAGAGGTTTTTCTCTGTGAGTGCCATAGTTACTTAGTCGTTTGAACAATTATTTTTGTCGGTGGAGACTGGGGCGGCATCAAACCAATCCCTTCCACCTGTTTTCTGATCGTTGATTCGAGTCGCTGTTGCTGCAGGCGAGCACGGACACTTGCGTAGGTATTTCTCAAGGCCTGAACCTCTTCATTGATCCGAGCTATTTCATAGACTTTGCTTTCTGCTCGGTGAGCAGAAAGGATCATCAAGCCGGCTAAAAAAAAGAGATACAAAATCATTCGCCAGTGTTTAGGGGCGTCTTCATTGATCAAAAACGATCCTTGAAGCAATGATTTTAGGTGTTTCTTCATATCATTTTTTTTCAGCCGTCCTCATTTTAGCAGAACGAGCTCTGTTGTTGCGCGAAATCTCTGCGGGCGAAGGCACCACCAATCCACCCACCTTTTTTAAGGGAACATCCGTATTGCCGTACATGTCTTTTTCAGGCTCACCTGAAAAACGACCTGCTCGGATAAAATTTTTCACCAAACGGTCTTCCAATGAGTGGTAAGCGATAACTACCAAACGTCCATGCGGTTTTAATATTGAAGGTACTTGGGTCAATAACGACTCAATCACCTGCATCTCTGCATTGACCTCAATACGGATCGCTTGATACACTTGGGCCAATATTTTGTGGTCATAATAGCCATTTAAAAATGGCTTAAGCACTTGATTAAGGTCGGTGGTCGTCTCAATGGGCGATGCTGAACGAGCATCGACAATCGCCTTGGCCATAGCCCTTGAGGGACGCAGTTCACCGTAGAGATGAAATATTCGTGCCAGTTCTTCTTCCCCGTATCGATTAACCACTTCACGAGCAGTCAGCGACTGCTTTTGGTTCATACGCATGTCCAAGACACCTTCAAATCGCGTAGAAAAACCTCGCTCTGCCTGATCAAACTGATGAGAGGATACTCCGAGATCTGCCAAAATACCATCAACGTGTTTTTGACCGTGAAACCGCAAAAACTGTTGCATAAACTGAAAATTTTCCCGGATCAAGACAAATCGCGAATCGTCCACCTCATTTTGCCATGCGGCCTCATCTTGATCGAAGGCATATAGTTTTCCTCGTTCGGAAAGTCGCTCCAAAATAGCGCGACTATGTCCCCCACCGCCAAAAGTGGCATCCACATACACACCGTCTGGGTGGATGTTGAGCCCAGCCAAGGACTCTTCGAGCAAAACCGGATTATGATAGCTGGTCATCGTCATCTCCCATTACTTCTTCTGCCAATTGTGCAAAATCCAGAGCTGCCTCACTGAGCGCCTGCTCGTATAGGGTTTTGTCCCAGATTTCAACTATGTTGATCGCACAACTGAGCACGACTTCTTTGTCGATTTGGGCAATACCCATTAAATTTTTGGGGATGAGCAGACGACCCACCGCATCGATATCCACCACTTTAACACCGGCGGTAAACCTGCGGATAAAATCATTGTTTTTCTGCTTGAATCGATTTTTTCGATTCATCTTTTCCATCAGCACCTGCCATTCTCCCATAGGATAAAGTTCCAAACATGGCTGAAATACAGCGCGCTTTAAAATAAACTCCTGACCGCCAGTTGCCGCCAGTTGTTTTTTCAAAGCAGCAGGAACCATAACACGTCCCTTGCTGTCCGCTTTGCATTCATATGAGCCAATGAGGTGAACCACAAAAACTTATCTATAGGTTAATGTTTCAAAAATAAGACTAAATTTCCCACATTTTACCACTTTTTACCACATTGTTGATAAGTTTTGGCCCAATGAAGGGCAATGACCCACTAGACAAGACTTTCTGGCCAATCATGATTTGTTAAATAAGACGAGGGCGCCTCAGCATTTCATGGATGGAATCCAGCATCTATCAACACCATAGTGTCCAAATGTGTTTTGTACTGCTGAATAACTATATTTGCCCAAATGCTTGAAACAACCACATGGAAGATCAACTGATCAAAGACGGAAAATACACCTACTTGCAAATTGGAACGGGACAGCCTTTAGTGATCCTTCACGGTTTGATGGGGGGATTAAGCAATTTTCAAGGAGTCACTGATTTTTTCCCGCTAAAAGGATATCAGGTAATTATCCCTGAACTACCTATCTACGACATGCCGCTGTTAAAAACTACGGTTAAAAGTTTTGCCACTTATTTGAAAGGATTTCTTACCCACAAAGGGCTTTCGGATGTGATTTTGATTGGTAATTCCTTAGGGGGACACATTGGACTGCTTTTTTCCAAGATGCACCCAAATATGGTCAAAGGTCTGGTGATCACAGGAAGTTCTGGTTTATACGAAAGTGCGATGGGCGATAGTTATCCGAAAAGAGGTGATTACGAGTTCATCAAACAGAAAGCACAAGACGTTTTTTATGACCCCGCAGTGGCCACCAAAGAAATTGTGGACGATGTCTATGCCATCGTAAACGACCGCATGAAATTGGTGAAAACTTTGGCCATTGCAAAAAGTGCTATTCGCCACAATATGGCTCAAGATCTTCCGAAAATGATGATGCCCACTTGTATCATTTGGGGTAAAAACGACAAGGTGACACCTCCCAATGTCGCTGAGGAATTTGAGCGACTAATGCCTAATGCTGAGTTATTTTGGATTGATAAATGCGGGCATGCTCCGATGATGGAGCATCCTGATGAGTTTAATCGCCTACTAGATCTTTGGCTTCAAAGCCGTTCATTTTAAATCTTTTTAATGAAAATCACGAGTGCTGACTTTGTCATGAGCAATGCCAAGGTGGCGCAGTGTCCTGCTGAGCCTCTGCCTGAATACGCGTTTATCGGACGATCTAACGTGGGCAAATCCTCACTGATCAACATGTTGGTTCAGCGAAAAGGCTTAGCAAAAACTTCGGGAAGACCTGGAAAAACACAACACATCAATCACTTTAAAATCAATCAAAACTGGTTTTTGGTGGATTTACCTGGATATGGCTATGCCCGAGTATCCAAAACAGCCAAAAAAACCTTTCAAAAATACATCACCAACTACTTCTTGGAACGCACACAACTGATGTGTGCTTTTGTCTTAGTAGACATCCGATTGGAAGCACAAAAAATAGACCTGGAGTTTATGCGCTGGATGGGCACCTCGGAGATTCCCTTTTGCATCATCTTCACCAAGGCGGATAAAATAGGCCCTCAAGTGATCACCAGACAAGTACTGGATTACGAAAAAAAATTACTCGAAGATGGCTGGGAATCTATGCCTCCACATTTTGTCACTTCTTCAGCGGCTCATCAGGGCAGAGAAGATTTACTCGCCTACATAGACGACATCAACAAGTCGTTTTACGCGCAAAAAAGATAACTTATTGCTGGGTTAGATCTAATTTTTCTGCAAAATAGGCGCAGAAATCCCGCATGGTCTCCGTCATTTTTTCATCCTGAGTAGCCTTGTAAAAAGTATCTGCCATGGTCAGCAAAGTCTGATGAAAAAAGATTTTCATTTCGTCTACGGGCATGTCTTTAGTCCAAAGATCTATGCGCAAGGACTCTTTTGTTTTTTGGTCCCATACCGACAGTAAAAACGCCTTAGTTTCAGAACGTTCAACTCCACCATCAGGTGCTGACCAAAACAATTGTTCAGGAACTTTATTTACATCTAAACCTACCTCCAGTGTAATATGGGACTGGTGAACAACTTCATTTTTCATAATTTATTTTGATTTAGCAGGTTTGTATCCAGATGATTCAAAGAGCGATCGAGCGTCCATGGCCAGCATTGCTTCCAAGCTCAAATCAGGATGACCTTGGGCATAGGATGAAACAATTTTCCAACCGAAATATTTGCCGATCATTGGAGGGATTTCACGGTCCATATCAAGACCGAATTTAGAGAATGGCCCAGGCATTAAAAGATTAATCCTTAAATTTTGATCCGTAGCATAAAGCCATGCTTTATCTAAAAATATTCGCCACAAATCCGATTCGTTTTTTTGTATCCAATCCCACTGACTGGGAGTATATCCTAAATGAGCTTGAATATTTTGCTCTGGCCAAAGCAAAGTTTGGGTGTGCAACACCATCCCTTGAGCAATCATATGATCGAGCAGGTAGGTAGCCGTTCGTTGTTCAATGGCCTTGCGCCCAATGGCCGCCGAAATTTTAACCATTAATTGACCAGGCTCCATGGTCTGCTTGATATAGGTTGGTAATCCTTGATAAAACGGGTGTTCCGCTCCTAAAAAATTATCCAAGCCCAAAACCACTAGGCTATCCGCATCAAAAACCGAATAATTGTAATCCACCTCGCTAATCAAGGTATAAAACTTGGGTGTCTTTCGCTGAGGAAGGTGGTATTTAACCCGAGCTAAAAGTTGTGCAAGCTCTTTCTTTTGGTTGTTGAAATCGCCAAAAACAAGCTGAGTTTCTCGAAATAATTCAAGCTCTAACGAGTCTACACGTTTAGCTTCCCAAATAGAATCTGGTGTGTACTCTGGCAAAAAAACAGAAAAATCCTGTCGAAGTTCAGCGACAGATCGTGTGGTATCGCTGTAGAAAACCACATCAAAACGAGCCACGTTTACTTGATCTAGTGATAGAGGAGGAATCTCTGCTTGGGGCGCTTTGCGGCAACCCAACACAAAGATACCTAACAAAAGGACGGGGAAAAACCTGTGATTACTCATTGTCTTCTCTTGAAGCGTTCGTTATTTTAACTTAATTTTGAGCGCTGCTAAGTTACTTCTTTCCACCAAAAAATACCCGACTATGGATACCAAAAAAGTGATTGACCACATCGTACAATGGCTCAAAGATTACGCCGATCAATCAGGTAATCGCGGTTTTGTTATCGGTGTTTCTGCTGGAATTGATTCTGCAATGACCTCGACATTGTGCGCCTTGACGGGTTTAGAAGTATTGTGCCTTGAAATGCCCATTCATCAAGCCGCGAGTCAAGTGAACCGAGCGCAAAATCACATCAACTGGCTCAAAAAGAACTACCCTAATGTACGCGAACACCATGTGGAACTGACTGGGGTATTTGATGCCCTGGTGAATACATTACCGCAACACGATGCTACA
The DNA here is from genome assembly GCA_023260435.1 of Flavobacteriaceae bacterium. GTDB lineage: Bacteria > Bacteroidota > Bacteroidia > Flavobacteriales > Flavobacteriaceae > MAG-120531. Next base: position 29,222 of record JALQVG010000048.1, read on the forward strand.
GAACAACAGTTTTTGGCCTTAGCCAATACCCGTGCTCGACTTAGAATGAGTACGCTCTATTACTTTGCCGGCCTTCACCGCTATTTGGTGGCGGGAACTGGGAATAAAGTAGAAGATTTTGGCGTAGGCTTTTACACTAAATACGGAGATGGTGGTGTTGATTTAAGCCCCATTGCCGATTTATTAAAAACTCAAGTATATGCCTTAGCTGAAGCGCTTGGCGTGCATCGAGATATCCTAGTTGCCCCGCCCACAGATGGGCTTTGGGGGGACCACAGAACCGATGAGGACCAAATAGGGGCGTCCTATCCTGAACTTGAATGGGCCATGAGGGCTTACGACTTGGGAAAAACAACGGAGGACTTCACTGGTAGAGAAAAAGAAGTCATGGCGATCTACACCCGATATCACCTATCCAACAAACACAAAATGGAGCCGATACCCGTGTGTCAAATCCCAAAAAACTGGCTGTAATAATCGCCTAGCAAACCGTTAGCTAGCGCGCAATAACCACCCTGCCTAAATGTTGGTTGAGCAGGTTGTACAACTGACGATAATTCATCACCTCCTCAAGCGCTTCTTCCTGATCGGTATCCGGCGATAACGTGGTTTGTTGAATATTTTCCATGATTTTATCGATCAGAAAACAGCGCAGGGTCAATACGGTTTCCGTAACCAACTGAGCTAAACTCGCCCGCTTTTCTTTGGGGTAAATCTCTTTTCTGTCCCAAGCATCCAATTGATATTTTTCATCTTCCATTAGCAAATAAGCCACTAATTGAGCTGATGATTCATCCATTTGATGCACCATGCGCTGAGCGTCAAAATTTGGATCTGAATGATACCCTTGGATCAGGGCGGAGTATAGGGATTTAAATCCTGGATGGCTGAGCTCAACCTCATCCATTTGAAGGTCTAGAAATATTTTTTCAAAAACCTTGGCCGTAATTTTTTTTCGCTCCATGGACCAGGTTCCATCGGGCTGGGCTGATTGTATCCATTCATCAAAGTCTACCTCTTGGGTTCCGTATAAAAGCAGTAATTCGATGATTTTTTGCTCCAAGAGTTCGAGCTGATCTTTGCGTTCCCGTTCAGGATTGGGCTTTACCACCTCAAAAGACTTTCTGGGGGCTGAGTAGCGAACGGGGGTTGATTTGCCCATTTTTTTATCGATCTGAGCCAAAGTGTCAAACAAAACAGACTCAGATACTTCCATGATTTGGGCACAAGACTGAATGTACACCTCTTGTTTGATTGGATCAGGGATCAG
>JALQVG010000069.1 GCA_023260435.1 Flavobacteriaceae bacterium
ACCCATCACTTACTGTCAGGCCTGGATCCTCATAAAGATCAGTCCTATTTTTTGTGTCAATTAAATCAAGAGCAGCTCGCTCGAAGTTTGTTCCCTATCGGTGGACTGATGAAGTCTGAGGTTAGGGAGATAGCGAGAACTCAAGGATTGATCAATGCTGAAAAAAAAGACGGCCCTGAGGCCGTCTTTAATGAAGCGAGTAAACGCACTTAACTTACTGATTGTAAGCGTCCTCATGAACCTTAGCTACAGCTCGTCCAGAGGGGTCGTTCATGTTTTTAAACGCTTCATCCCATTCCAAGGCAATCGGGGTGCTACAGGCCACTGAAGGAACTGAAGGCACACACAAGGCAGCAGCCTCTGATGGGAAATGAGATTCAAAAATACCGCGGTAATAATACTCTTCTTTTGACGTAGGCGTCTGCACCGGAAATCTAAAGCGGGCGTTAGCTAGCTGCTCGTCACTTACTTCACGACCAACCACTTCTTTCAGCGTGTCTATCCAACTGTATCCGACACCGTCAGAAAACTGCTCTTTCTGGCGCCAGACGACCGATTCAGGCAAGTAATCTTCAAAAGCTTTGCGAATCACCCATTTCTCCATACGACCGTTTTTGATCATTTTGTCTTCAGGGTTAATACGCATGGCTAAATCCATGAACTCTTTGTCCAAGAAAGGCACTCGACCCTCAATACCCCAGGCCGCCAGTGACTTATTGGCCCGCAAACAGTCATACATATGCAGTTTGTCTAATTTACGCACCGTTTCGTCATGAAAATCTTTGGCAGATGGAGCTTTGTGAAAATAGAGATAGCCGCCAAATAACTCGTCAGCCCCTTCACCAGAGAGCACCATTTTAATACCCATGGATTTAATCACACGAGCCATCAAATACATCGGTGTGGAGGCGCGTACCGTAGTGATGTCATAGGTTTCCAAATAATAAATCACGTCTCGTATCGCATCTAATCCCTCTTGAATCGTGAACTTGATTTCGTGATGGATAGTACCTATGTGGTCGGCAACTTTTCTCGCCGCAGCCAAATCAGGAGAACCCTCTAACCCCACAGAAAAGGAGTGCAATTGTGGCCACCAAGCCTCTTCTTGATCCCCGGATTCAATTCGTTTTTGGGCATATTTTTTAGCGATTGCTGAAGTGACCGAAGAATCCAATCCACCGGACAACAACACCCCATAAGGAACATCCGACATCAACTGTCTATGAACAGCCGCCTCCAATCCCTCACGAAGGGCCTGTATCGAAGTCTCGTTATTTTTGACCGTATCAAATTCAGTCCATTCTCGTTGATACCACTTTTTTAGACCTTGTTCTGGGCTGTAGTAATAATGACCCGGAGGAAATAACTCGATCTTGGTACAAACGCCTTCCAGTGCTTTTAATTCAGACGCCACAAAGAAGGTTCCGTGTTTGTCCCAACCCATGTACAGCGGAATAATCCCCATGTGATCGCGCGCAATAAAATAGGCGTCTTTGGAGACATCATAGAGCGCAAAGGCAAAAATACCATTCAACTCATCCAAAAATGTAGGGCCTTTTTCTTGATACAAAGCCAAAATCACTTCGCAGTCGGAAGCAGTCCTAAACGAATATTTTCCTTCAAATTGCTTTCTCAGCGATTGGTGGTTATATATTTCCCCATTGGCCGCAAGAATCAACTGCCCATCGGGACTTAATAAGGGTTGTTTTCCAGAAGCAGGATCGACAATAGCTAAACGCTCATGGGCCATCACCGCCTTTGGATGATCGAAAATCCCGTTCCAATCTGGACCTCTATGTCTGAGTTGTTTCGACATAGCCAGCAACTGAGGACGCAATTGATCCGTAGATTGTTTCAAATCGAACGCACATACAATGCCACACATAATTAACTTGTTTAAATTTAGAAGGCAAATATCTGTTTATACTTATAATTATAAAACTAAATATGAATAATACTTACATTATTTTAGTATAATCGCGTTATTAACTTCAAATAATATAATTAAATCGAAAATTTAGGAAAATACTAACATTTTGAAAGCGGTATGGCGTGAACTTATCTCTTATTTTAGCGTAAAATCAATACACATCATGAAAAAAAATGTATTTGCCTGGGCTTTATGTGCCGCAGTAGCGATTAGTTCACCTGCCTGGTCCCAAAAATTTAAGCCGCTAGATAAATCCCCTATGGATTTAGCCGCTTATGTTGGCGCTCAAGGTAATGTGCGCGTTTATTACTCAAGACCTCAACTGAACAACAGAAATCTAGAAACACTGGCCCCAGAGGGCAAAGTTTGGCGCACTGGAGCCAATGAAGCTACGGTGATCGAATTCACCAAAGACCTTAAAATTCAAGGAAAAACAATACCCAAAGGCCGCTATGGTTTATTTACCATTCCTGGAAAAGAAACTTGGACCATTATTTTCAACAAAGACGCAGACCAGTGGGGTACCTACAACTACGACCCTAAAAAAGATGTAGCTCGAGTAACCGCTCCTGCCACAACTTCGGACGAATCTCTAGATGTTTTTAGCATTGTTTTTTCTGAAACCGGAACCCTTCACCTTGGATGGGGCACTACTCGAGTTTCGCTAGACATCAAAATGTAAGTTTTTTTTTGGTTTTTTTTTCAAAGCCACCCTCAGGGTGGCTTTGTTTTTTAATAGACTTTTAGTCCATCGATAAAAGTAGCCAGCACCTTGGTCTGAGGTATATCCTGAGGTCTTACCTCCATAATGTCTCGATCCAACACACAAAAGTCTGCGCGCTTTCCAACTTCTATACTGCCAATCTCTTGTTCACGAAACATGGCATAAGCTGCCCAACGAGTCATACCCCAAAGAGTTTCGGTTCGCGACAAGGCCTCATCAGGTAAAAAACCACCTTCAGGCCAGCCAGAGGTGTCTTGTCGGGTTGTGGCTGCATAAAAGGTTAAAAATGGATTTACCTGTTCCACAGGAAAATCAGTTCCCAATGCCAAAATACCCGATTGTTTCAGCAAACGCGCATAAGCGTATGCCCCATTCATGCGCTCAGACCCTAATCTTTTTTCCGCCCAATACATGTCCGAAGTGGCATGGGTAGGTTGAACTGAGGGAATAATATCGCTTGAAAAGGAGGGGATGTCTGGCCCATCAATGATTTGTGCATGCTCTACACGCCATCTTCTACCTGGCTTATCAGCCAACACCTTCTGATAGGCGTTTAAAACTACGGCATTAGCCGAATCTCCAATAGCATGCGTATTCATTTGGAAATCAGTTTTGGCCAATCGATGAGCTAACTTTTCTATAGCTTCTACAGGAGTAACCATAGCGCCAAAATGGCCAGGATAATCTGCGTAAGGCCGTTTTAGAGCGGCTCCTCTGGATCCAAGAGCCCCATCACCGTATACTTTTACACTTCCCACCCTTAACTTAGGGGTCACATACACACCTTTAGGCAAATAGTAATCCAAGTTTTCAGCAGTGTTAGAAATCATGGCATCAATGCGCAGCTGTAATTTGTTTTGTTGATGCATTTGATCCATTAATTCAATCACTTGCCTATCCAATCCCGCATCTGAAAGTGCCGTTATTCCATAGGACAACACTTCTGTTTGAGCCATCAACAAGGCGGTTTGTTGGTCCTCTGGAGACTTTTGGGGCAAAACAGCATCAACCAAAGACATGGGGCCATCAATCAATACACCTGTCGGTTCCCTTGAGTCCATGACCACAAAACCACCGGATACTTTGGTTTGCGCGTTAATCCCGGCCAGGTCTAGGACTACTTGATTGACCCAATACGCGTGGCCATCTATGCGTTCCAAAACGACAGGAGTATCAGGATACAATGAATCCAAAAGAGATTTGTGCGGGAAAACTCCAGATTCCCAATCGTTTTGATCCCATCCTCTCCCCCTGATTAGCGCCGTTTTGCTGTTGGCAGGATAAGCAACCAGCAGTCGGTCCAAAACCTCCTGCTCGCTTTGAGTACCCACTAGATCCACATCGGATAAAAACAGACCGAGCCCATAGAAATGGGCATGAGCATCAATAAGTCCAGGCAAAACAGTTTGTTTTTTCAGGTCCTGTTCAGCGTCAAAATAATATGTTTTTCGAAGCGTTTGTTCATCTCCAACAGCCACAAAAACTCCATCTTTCACCACAAATGCAGAAACCACCTTGTTTTGTTCATCGGCGGTATACACTTGAGCATTATACACCAACAAGTCCGCACGTTGTTTCGTGGAACATGACATGAGTATCAAACTCATCGACAAAGTAAAAATGTTTATGCGCATCTGATTAAAATTTAAAACGGTCCCACTGATAATGAACACCCAACAACACCATTCGACCCATTTCAGGATATTGGGCCCAGGAAGTTTGCGATTGTTGAACTATATTATTGACTTTTAAAGAGAAATTCCATTGGTCTCGGTATTGATACCTGAACTGAGTGTGAGCTATAAATCTACTGGGAAGCTCTATAAGTGAACTTGGATAGGATCCAGGTTGAATAAATTGAACCACCTGAGTGAATTGATCATATCTATGGTTCATCCATTGCCCTTCTGCGCCCCAAAACCATCGCTTTAAAAAACGCCCCTCCAATTGAGCATTGAAGTAGGCAGTGGGTATATTCCAAGCTTTAGTCAAACGTTCAGTCTCCATATGTCTCCATCCACCATCCAGGCTGATGTTCCACTGAGTAACCGGAGACCAATAGGCGGATAAATCCAATCCAGAAGTAGTTACTTGGTCATAAACGACCTGAAAACTATTGCCGTAGGCGTCAGGGGAGGACCGAAAATAATTCAATGGATTAAGCGCAAACAATGCGCGATCATTGACTTGATCTGTGTACAGCTTAGCTTGAAGCTGAATTGATTTATCGGGTGACCAGGTACCTGATGCTTGAACACTATAGACTGTTCTCGCTGGACGTATCAATTGGTTGGCAGAAAGCCAAGGATTGATTTGCCGCAATGAATTAAAATCAGGGCTTTCCATACCACCGGATAGGGAAATTTTACCTTGAAACTCTCCGGATGGAGCTTGATAAGCCGCCACCAAGTTGGGGAAAATATATACCCGATCACTACCTGCTTGTGCGTGGTAGGCACCATTGATCCCCAGACGGTAATCGATTCCCTTAGTTTGGTATGCGTAGGTGGTAGACCAATCTACTAATCCCAACCTATAGTCTGAACCTTGGGAATCAAATTGATCCAAGGCGCTTTCCGATCTATGCACCCACATCGCTTGAGCACCTCCAGAAAATTCAAGATCACCCGAGAGCCAAGAGATACTTCCCCGGCCCATTGCCTTAAATTTAGTCTCTCTAAAACCTAACAGATTTCCGACCCGAGATCCCTCCCATGCCAACTCTTGGACGGTACCTTGATCAAACTGAACACTTTGATGTGCGTTCAACGCTTGAAAACGAGTGGCTAAATCAATCGGTAAAACTATTTGGTAGATGGATTGAGCTAATTCTTGCTGTTTTTGGTATCCGTAATAGCTAAACGCATCACTGTTCACCTCTAAGCCTTGAGCTAACAACGCCCCATCTAAAGCGGTTTGAGCTTGGGCGACAAATCGTGCATTTCTATAAAATGGATCTTGAAAAAAATGAGTAAAATCAGCTTCAGCTCCCCTTACACCAGTAATTACTCCAAAATCAGTACGTCTACTCAGGGTTGTATTAAACCCAAACTCAGCCCCATATCCCTTTAAATTCCCCGCCTCAAGAGAGGCGAAATAACGGTATATGTCGTGCACTTTTCGTGTTAATGGAGGTAATTGGTGCGCTTGCTTTACCCCCCATACAGGTCCTAATCCAAAACTGGGATAGGTGTATTTTCCTCCAGAACGAGCTTTTGGCAAGGAGTCCCATAACGGTTGGTCTTTCAATTTTTGAGCCGCTGCTGTTGCCGGATCAAACGATTTCACCACGGTTAGCTGTTGAATACCCAGACTATCCGTTGATTGAGCCCAAATGAATTGAGCCGCTAGAAATGTTATGATGGAATAAATAGAATGCTTCATAGGTTAATTATTCAACGGTTCATCACCCTCCACAGGCATCTGGTCCAAAGCAGTTTGAGCCCTCTCGACCAAAACAGGAAAATCAGTGTAATGCGCTACAATAGATTTCCATATAAACGAGGCCTGAAACCAGTCCCCTTGGGCTTTGAAATTATCTGCCATCAATAATAAACCTTGGGCAGACCAATAAGGATAATCAGAAAACGCCAATGATTGCTTTTCAATCCACTGATTTGATGCGGACCAATCACCTCGTTGGTGGGCAATTCTAGCTAGGTGATACGTTCCCTCTGCCCCTACTTCACCAATCCACTTACCGGATAACTGTGATAGCAGGTTTTCTGCTTCCAAATCATTGTTATTGGCCAAAGCTACCTGCGCGCGCGCCCACAACACATCCTGTTCCACCCGTTCTGGGACTTTTTTGGTAAATGAAAAATCAGCGTAGTGCACCGCCTTAGGCCAATCTTTTTGATCAATCGACCAACGCAATAAATGATATTTTACCCAGGAGGTCTGATCCGCATCTTTTACCCATTGATCCATACGCTCCAGCGCTTCAATGACCTGTGGATTGCTGTATCCAAAACGCTCAATACCAAGGGTGGCATATTTAGTTAAGGCTTGTTCATTTCGTTCCGAGTCTTCTTGACTTATTCGGTAATAAACCTCCATCGCATTTTCCAGTGCTCCCGATCTCTCGAGGGCTTGTGCCAAAGACCATGCAGCACTTTTCACATACATCCCTTGGGGATATCTTTTTAGGTAATCTGAGAATGCACGGGCAGCTTCAGCATATTTTTGCTTGGCCATGGCGCTGGAAGCAGCATCATAACTTGCTTGGTCTAACTCTTGAACTTCCGGGTGTACATAACCTAAGGTAGCTACCCACTCGGTGTAAGCCTCCACGTTGGTCTGATCTATGTATATGCGTTTAGCCAATCCGATGGCTTCCATAGCTACTTGAGTACGCGGATACTCCTGGGCGATTTTTTGAACCAACATCAATGCAGATTGAGTATTCGTATCATTGTAGTGCAACAATGATTGGCGCATCATGGCTTGAGATCTATAGGGAGTAGCCACTGGTTGTTTGATGAGCACATCCAATACATCCATCGCTTCCTTAGTCTTTCCAGCCAGTATCAGCGACTGTCCCCACTCAAATCGAGCTTCAAAAGATGTAGCTGTGCCGTTGTGTTCCCGAACAAGTCCCTCCAAAACTGAGGCTTGTTGGGCAAGTTGACCCATCAACCCATAGCTTCGTGCGAGTTGAAGACCTACCTCCATGGAACGATCACGTCTAACCTCTCTCAAATGGGAATACGCTTTAGCCGCCTGAGCGTAATTCTTATTCATCCAATAAGCATCTGCTAGTCTGTTCCACGCATCCGTCTGTCTGTAGTCATTCGACTGACGATGATTAGTGATCCAAGAGAACGCCTCAATGGCATCCTTCCATCGTTCGGCAGAAAACGCTGCATACCCTTTTTGGTATTGTTGATTTTCCTCAGAAACTGCCTGGTTTTTGAGCGGGTGTTTTTCGAGCTGTTGTACTAAAACCCAAGCGGGTTTTCCAGAGGAATCTGCCAGCAAAGATTCAGCAGACCAGTACAGCGACTTCGCTCCCCATAGAGACTTTGGCAACCAATCATAAGCCCTTTTCCAAAAATCAGCAGCCTGGCTCCATTGCTCCTTTTGATAGGCCTGGTATCCTTTAGCGTACATCAAATACTGCATCTCTTGTGCCGGCGCACCTTTGGGGTGTTGGTCAATCCAGTGATCAGCCGCTTCCCACATACCGCTTTGAACATACAATTTCAGTTGGAGCAATTCTAGTTCAGCAATCCGTGTCGAGTTAGGAAAAGTTTTGATAAACTCATTGACCAGTGAGAGTACATCTTCGGTAGGGTTGCCCAAATCGACACTTAATTGAGCATACGCTGCCCAGGCCTGTTCTTTTAGCGGGAGCGAAAAATCAATTTTTGACGCTTGTCCAAAAGCTTGTCTTGCTTCGGTATTTTTAGCCAGCACCAAATAACTTTGACCTAATTGATACCAGGCAGATTGAGCAACGTCTGGCGAAGCATCCGTAATTTTGTTCAACACCTCTACCGCCAAATCGTGGCTATTTGTTTGGGCATAGGCATAGCCCAATCTAAACTGATCCGTAGGGGTATTGTGTTCTTGAGTAACTGTTTTGGATAAATAAGGAATGGACTGACTGTATTGACCTAATTCAAAATAGCATTGGCCCAAAATATGGTCCAAGGAAGCTTTTTGGGACGAGGATACCTGAGCATACAGTTGCTGGGCAACACTGATGGCTTTGCTGTATTCCTTCTTCCTGAAATAAACATCTGTTTTTAAGTATTCAGATCGCTGATTGAGCGTGGGGTCAGCAAAAGTATCGCTCCAGTAGTTTAGGGCTTCCTCCCATGAATCAGTTCGGTAGGCAATATAACCCAGATAAAAACGAGCAGAATCCTTCCAAGCTTCATGATCAGCTAAATAACGCCAGGAAATAATTGCCTCTGGAAAATCTTCGACAGCTACCAAAGAAAAACCGTGTTGGTAGACCTGCTTTAAATAGGCTGGTCGATGTAAAAAATCACGACCAACTTGTTTGTAGCGAGCAGCGCTCTGGGTATAATCTCCCTGCCCAAAGGCGTAATCGGCGAGTACCAACAGCGATTCTTGTGTACCGGGAACATTTGGGTGTTCGGAAAGCCATTGAAGTAAGTCGTTTTCGGCCCCAGCTCGACCCTGAAGTAAAGCGGCTTGGTAAAAATATCGTTCCATGTTTTGTATCGACAAAACATCGAGCTCTTGATGATCCGTTAACAAGTCAGACCACAGTTGCGCCGCAGCACCCCACTGCCCTAACTCGTAATACCTCAAGGCATCTTGATGTAGTTGAAACGAGGTAGGTTGTTGTTGGGCCGATACACCAAACGTGTAAAAAAAACACAACAACAAGTAAATCAATTGATTAGATCGCTTTAAAGCCATATATTTTCAGGTAATTGACCGTTGTTTCTCAGAAAAATACAACTGTTTAAAGATAAATAAATTTGCGGCACACCGGGGACGAATTAAAAAGAACTTGCTACCTTTAGCGACGTATTTACTTATGAAAAATCCCGTACTCAGCCTAGAAAAAGCAGATATTTTCCAAGAACAACACTTGGTCTTGGGTCAAGTTAATGTAGCCGTTTACCCTGGTGAATTTGTTTACCTAATCGGTAAAACAGGTAGTGGAAAATCTTCTTTGATGAAAACCCTCTACGGGGAATTACCACTCACCCAAGGACAGGGACAAATCGTAGGATTTGACCTGCCGAGTTTGACGGAAAAACAAATTCCATTTCTCAGAAGAAAAATCGGCATTGTATTCCAGGATTTCAAACTGCTGCCTGATCGTTCTGTCTTCCAAAATTTGCGGTTTGTTCTTCGCGCTACAGGATGGAGTGACGAGGGATTAATTGAACAAAAAAGCCATGAAGTCCTCGACAAAGTAGGCATGAAAACCAAAGGATTTAAATTTCCCCATGAGCTCTCTGGCGGAGAACAACAGAGAATATCCATCGCTCGCGCCTTGCTCAACGACCCTGAGTTGATCATTGCCGATGAACCCACAGGTAATTTAGACCCAGAGACCAGCGTAGATGTCATGAAAGTGCTTTTGGAGCTAAACGCCTCAGGAAGGACCATTTTAATGGCCACACACGATTACGCCCTCATATTGAAATACCCCTTCAAAACACTGAAATGCGATCGCGGAACAGTATTTGAAGTCCAACAAAAAAGTGTATAAATGGTTAGACTCGGAATAGACATCGGAGGATCCGGAATCAAAGGAGCACTTGTCGATGTGCGCACCGGTCAATTGACTACTGAACGATACAGAATACCCACTCCTGTAGAACGCACCCCGGACACAATGGCCGAGGTGGTGAAGCAGATTGCGGAACATTTTCAATACAAAGGACTCATCGGTGTTGGTTTTCCCTCGATTGTCAAACACGGCGTATGCATGAGTCCGGGCAATTTGTCTCCTCTATGGGTTGGACAAAACATCGAAGAATTATTTGAGTCCTACACCGGACAACCTTGTGCAGTGATCAATGACGCAGATGCAGCCGCCTGTGCCATTATGGATTACGGGGTAGGAAAAGGCAAAAAGGGATTTATCATCACCATCACAGTGGGTACTGGATTAGGGAGTGGTGCGTTTTTAGATGGAAAGCTAATTCCCAATTTTGAATTGGGGCAAATCCCCTACAAAAAACACAAAAAAATTGAGTCATGGGCATCGAGTGCTGCCCGAGAAAATGAGGGTCTTTCCTACAAAGAATGGGCCAAACGATTCAATAAATTCCTGCATTATGTCACGTTAATCAGTCCACCAGATCTGATCATTTTAGGGGGTGGAATTTCTAAGGAGTGGGATGAATTCAGCCCCTTCATCAAATGCAGTGTCCCTATTGTCCCTGCCGTTTTGCAAAATCAAGCGGGAATTATTGGCGCTGCTGCCGCAGCCTATCTCAGGGAATTTCCAGAACTGATCCGCGAAGGCTTATGATTAATTAAAAAAGCCACCTGAGAGGTGGCTTTTTTAATTAATATGAACTAATACAGTTAAAC
>JALQVG010000096.1 GCA_023260435.1 Flavobacteriaceae bacterium
GGTCGTGTAAAACTTTCTTGAGGTGGTGAAATATTTCAGATCCCATTTGCATTGCCTGAGTAAAAGAAGAGGCTCCAACAGGCATCACCATAAACTCTTGAAACGCGATCGGCGCGTCAGAGTGAGACCCTCCGTTGATGATATTCATCATAGGAACTGGTAAAGTGTTGGCGCTTACACCACCTACGTACCGATACAAAGGCATACCTAATTCTTGAGCAGCAGCTTTGGCTACTGCAAGGGATATTCCCAAAATGGCATTAGCTCCAAGGTTTGATTTATTGGGTGTACCGTCCAAGTCAATCATCACTTGGTCAATTTCATTCTGTTCAAAAACAGACATCCCTAAAATAGCTTCAGCCAATACAGTATTTACGTTTTCTACTGCTTTGAGCACTCCCTTACCCATGTAAGAAGAACCTCCATCGCGTAGTTCAACAGCTTCGTGTTCACCGGTCGAAGCACCAGAGGGAACTGCTGCACGTCCTAATATTCCATTTTCAGTAGTTACATCTACTTCTACAGTAGGGTTTCCTCTAGAATCGAGGATTTGGCGTGCATGCACGCTGATAATCATGCTCATGGTATCTGATTTAATTTCGCAGGCAAATATACAAAACTGTCTACGCCGACTTGTGTGGATTAGTTAAATATCACTATTTGTTGATGAATTGTTCAAGAACCCATCATCCCAAAAAACTGGTCAAATAAGTACGAAGCATCATGTGGCCCCGGACTAGCTTCTGGATGGTACTGGACAGAAAAAACAGGCTTGCTTTTCATTTTGATACCGGCTACTGTTCCGTCGTTAAGGTGTACATGAGTCAATTGAAGATCAGGATGGGCTTCAAGCGCATCGCGGTCAACAGCAAAGCCATGATTTTGTGAAGTAATCTCACCTTTACCTGTCTCTAAATTCATGATCGGGTGATTAATCCCTCTATGTCCATGGTGCATTTTGTAGGTAGGCACCCCATTGGCCAGTGCAATCACTTGATGTCCGAGGCAAATACCAAAAACGGGCTTGCCACTTGAAATCATCAATTGGGCACAGGCAATCGCCTCGTGTAAAGGCTCTGGATCACCGGGTCCATTTGAGATAAAATAGGCATCTGGATTCCAGGCAGATAGCTCTTGAAACGAGGTGTTGTGGGGAAAAACCTGCACATAGGCTCCTCGTGACGCAAGGTGTCTTAGAATGTTTTGCTTAATCCCAATATCCAAGGCGGATACTTTAAATTTAGCTTGAGGATCTCCGTAGTAATATGGCTCCGAAGTAGATACTTCCGAGGCCAACGCCAAACCTTCCATACTCGGAACCTTTGCCAAAGAAACTTTTAGTGACTCCACTTGATCCACATCGGTAGAAATTACCGCATTCATAGCTCCGTGATCTCTGATGTAAGACACCAGTGCACGGGTATCCACATCGGATATAGCTAACAAATTGTGTTGTTCTAAATAAGATTCCAAGGACTGATCAGCATCGGGTCTTGAATAATGATAGCTGAAATTTTTACAAATCAATCCCGCTATTTTAATACCCTGAGACTCAATTTCATCTGAGTGGGTACCGTAATTACCAATATGCGCATTGGTAGTCACCATTAACTGGCCAAAATAGGATGGGTCAGTGAATATTTCCTGGTAACCAGTCATACCGGTGTTGAAACAAATTTCTCCAAAAGCGCTACCGGTTTTACCTCCTACTGCTTTACCATGGAATATAGTTCCGTCGGCCAATAAAATAATTGCGGGTTGTCTGTGGGTGTATTTCATTAAATTATTCAATTACGGCAAATTTAGTCAAAAAAAAGGGATAAGCTAAATGGCTTATCCCTGAGTAAAAAGTCTATTTAAAAAACATTAGGCATCTTGACCTTTGTTTTCTTGTTCTTCAGTGCTAGCTTCAGGAGCTTCCTCTACAGCTGGAGCCTCTTCAACTACTGGAGCTTGTTCAACTTCAGTCTTGGGAGCAGCAACAGCCGGTGCATCAGCTTTTTTCTTTCTTCTAGTTTTCTTGGCCTTAGGCTTATCAGCGTTGTACAACTCGTTAAAGTCAACCAACTCGATCATAGCCATATCCGCGTTATCACCCATACGGTTACCCAATTTAATGATGCGGGTATATCCTCCTGGTCGATCGCCGACTTTTTCAGAAACAGTGCTGAACAATTCAGTAATGGTTTCCTTATCCCTCAACTGGCTGAATACAATCCTTCTGTTGTGGGTTCCTTTTTCAATGCTTTGGTTGTTCTCCGCTTTTGCCTTTGTGATTAAAGGCTCAACAAAAACTTTAAGCGCTTTGGCTTTAGCTAGCGTAGTATTGATGCGCTTGTGCTCGATTAAAGAGCAAGCCATGTTGGCCAACATCGCCTTTCTGTGCGCTGTCTTTCTACCTAAATGATTTATTTTCTTACCGTGTCTCATGGTACTTTCCTATAATTTGGGAGAACCCAATAATTAATCTCTGTCTAATTTGTACTTGGCTAGATCCATGCCGAAGCTCAAGCCTTTGTTGATCACCAACTCCTCTAACTCAGTTAATGATTTCTTGCCGAAATTTCTAAATTTCATCAAATCATTCTTGTTGAAAGAAACTAAGTCTCCTAGGGTATCCACTTCTGCAGCTTTCAAACAATTCAAAGCGCGAACAGACAGATCCATATCAACTAGCTTAGTTTTCAACAACTGACGCATGTGAAGTGACTCTTCATCATAGGTTTCCGTTTGAGCAATTTCATCAGCTTCAAGCGTGATGCGCTCATCAGAAAACAACATAAAGTGATGAATCAAAACCTTAGCTGCTTCAGTTAATGCATCTTTTGGATGAATGGAGCCATCAGAAGTGATTTCAAAAATCAATTTTTCGAAATCAGTTTTTTGCTCAACACGGTAGTTTTCTATCGTGTATTTTACATTTTTAATCGGTGTAAATATCGAGTCGATAGCTATAGTTCCGATGGGAGCGCCAGGCTTTTTGTTTTCCTCTGCAGGAACATAACCTCTACCCTTTTCGATATATAACTCGAGTGATACAGATACGCTAGGATCTAGGTTACAAATAACCAACTCTGGATTCAATACTTGAAACCCTGAGATGAATTTTTGAAAATCACCAGCAGTGATTTGTTCTTTACCAGAAATGGTGATTGACACAGACTCGTGCTCCACTTCATCTATCTGGCGTTTGAAACGAACTTGTTTTAGGTTTAGGATGATTTCAGTAACATCTTCAACAACACCAGGAATCACAGAAAACTCGTGTTCAACTTTATCGATACGAACAGAAGAAATCGCATACCCTTCAAGGGCTGACAACATAACTCTTCTGAGTGCATTGCCCACGGTGAGTCCATAACCAGGTTCTAAAGGACGGAATTCGAATTTACCTTCGAAATCAGTCGAGTCGATCATGATTACTTTATCGGGCTTTTGAAAATTAAATAATGCCATAATACGGTTCTGTTGATTATTTAGAATACAATTCTACGATGAGTTGTTCTTTGATGTTTTCAGGAATCTGAAGACGCTCAGGAACATTAACATAAGTACCTTCCATTTTGGCACCATTCCAAGTAATCCATTCGTAAACCTGGCTGCTTGCAGCTAGAGAGTCTACTATAGACTGAAGTGATTTTGATTTTTCACGCACACCTACTACATCACCAGCTTTTAGTGTATATGAAGGGATGTTTACAATGGATCCGTTAACAGTGATATGTCTGTGAGAAACTAATTGGCGTCCACCGCTTCTGGTAGGCGCAATACCCATACGGAATACTACGTTATCCAAACGAGACTCACACAATTGAAGTAACACTTCACCAGTAACTCCTTTGGAGCGGTTTGCTTTAGCAAATATGTTGCGGAATTGCTTTTCAAGAATACCGTACGTATACTTCGCTTTTTGTTTCTCCATCAACTGGATGGCATATTCAGACTGCTTACCGCGTCTTTTAGCTTGTCCGTGTTGACCGGGTGCGTAATTCTTTTTCTCTAGAGCTTTATCATCTCCAAAGATAGGCTCACCAAAGCGGCGAGCAATTTTTGACTTAGGTCCAATGTATTTTGCCATTTTCTTAGTTTTAGACGCTGTGATTATGAATTAAGGCGATCCTTCGATAATCTTAACTACAGCGACGGTGAAAAGCCCGTAGGCGAATTGTTTATTAGATTCTTCTTCTTTTTGGAGGTCTGCATCCATTGTGTGGCATTGGAGTCACATCAACGATTTCAGTCACTTCAATTCCTGCATTGTGCAATGAACGGATAGCAGACTCACGTCCGTTACCTGGTCCCTTTACAAAGACTTTAACTTTGCGCAAACCAGCCTCGAAGGCTACTTTAGCACAATCTTCAGAAGCTAACTGTGCAGCATAAGGCGTGTTCTTTTTAGAACCTTTAAAGCCCATTTTACCGGCAGAAGCCCAAGAGATAACATCTCCTTTTTTGTTGGTTAGTGAAATAATGATGTTGTTAAAAGAAGCAGCGATGTGCGCTTCTCCAACAGCTTCAATAATCACTTTGCGTTTCTTGGTTGTTTTTGTATTTGACTTGGCCATGATACTAGGGATTATTTAGTTGCCTTTTTCTTGTTAGCCACTGTTTTTCTCTTTCCTTTACGGGTTCTAGAGTTGTTTTTGGTACGTTGACCTCTGAGCGGTAAACCATTTCTGTGGCGAATACCTCTGTAGCAACCGATATCCATCAAACGTTTGATGTTCAGTTGAGTTTCAGAACGCAATTCACCTTCAATGGTATAAGAAGAAACCGCATCGCGAATCGCACTGATTTCGTCATCATTCCAATCAGATACTTTGGTATCCTCACTTACTTTGGCTGTAGAAAGAATTTCCTTAGCTCTGCTGTTGCCCACACCGAAGATGTAGGTTAGGGCGATAACGCCTCTCTTATGTTTGGGTAGATCTACCCCTGCAATTCTTGCCATAATTACCCTTGTCTTTGTTTAAATCTAGGATTCTTTTTATTAATGACGTACAATCTGCCTTTGCGACGCACAATCTTGCACTCGGCACTTCTCTTCTTTATTGATGCTCTAACTTTCATCCTGTTTAGTATCTATATGTAATTCTCGCTTTTGATAAGTCATAAGGACTCATCTCTAATTTCACTTTATCCCCTGGAAGCAATTTGATGTAGTGCATCCTCATTTTTCCAGAGATATGGGCGGTCACGATGTGACCGTTATCTAATTCTACTCGAAACATAGCATTGGATAATGCTTCGATGATACTTCCGTCTTGTTCAATAGCACTCTGTTTGGCCATCGTTTATCCTTTTCTGTTTTTACCAGACTTCATCAAGCCATCGTAATGCCTATTCAGCAAATAAGCATTGACTTGTTGTACAGTGTCTATAGCTACACCAACTAAAATAAGCAGCGATGTACCTCCGTAAAACAAGGCCCAACCCGGTTGAACATCTAATAATTTAACCACTAAGGCAGGCAAAATGGCCAGCAAAGCTAAGAAAATTGATCCAGGTAGGGTAATTAAAGACATAATCTTATCCAAAAATTCTCCTGTTTCTTCTCCAGGACGAACGCCAGGAACAAAACCTCCACTGCGTTTTAGGTCATCAGCCATCTTGTTGGTAGGAACTGTGATGGCCGTGTAGAAATAAGTAAATACAATGATCAATAAGGCAAATAACAAATTATACCATAGACCAAAAATATCTTGAAACTGAACTTCCATCCATTGGCCCACAGCATTTTGGTTAAAACTTCTGCCCAAAAGACCAGGAGCAAACATTAATGCCTGAGCAAAAATGATAGGCATAACGCCAGAAGCATTGAGCTTAAGGGGGATGTATTGACGAGTACCCATAGCACTGTTGTCCACAGAACCTGTAGCCGTTCTACGGGCGTACTGAACAGGAATTTGACGCGTTGCCATGATCATTAAGATCGCACCCAAAATAACCAAGAACCATAAGATGAGTTCTACCAATACCAGCATTAACCCTCCGTTAGAGGTAGCCGTTCTGGAGATAAACTCTTGAACAAAGGCTTGTGGTAAATTGGCAATGATACCCACCATGATTAACAAGGAAATACCGTTCCCAATACCCTTATCGGTAATCTTCTCCCCTAACCACATGGCAAAAACTGTACCTGTGACTAGGATGATTACTGAAGGGATCATGAAATCAATACCTTTACCCAATACGAAGGCACTATCTGGAACACCTAAGGCACCTAAACTGTATAAATAAGCAGGAGCTTGTACGATACAAATAGCAATGGTTAACCAACGTGTGATTTGATTCAACGTACGTCGTCCACTTTCACCTTCCTTTTGGAGCTTCTGTAGGTATGGGACAGCAATTCCCATCAATTGCACCACAATGGACGCAGAGATGTAAGGCATGATACCAAGCGCGAAAACGGAGGCATTAGCAAAGGCTCCACCAGTAAACGCATTTAGAATTCCTAAAATCCCTGAATCTGTATTAGAATTCAACTGTGCCAGTTGAGCTGTATCAATACCTGGAAGAACGATTTGCGCACCGAAACGGTACACCAATAAAAGAGACAACGTTAATACGATGCGGCTTTTAAGCTCGTCTATTTTCCAAATGTTTGATATAATCTCTAAAAACTTTTTCATGGACTATGTCTTACAAGCTGATTGCCTCACCACCAGCAGCTTCGATAGCCGCTTTTGCAGTAGCAGTAAACTTATGTGCAGAAACTTGAAGTTTAGCTGTCAATTGACCGCCACCTAAAATCTTGACCAATTCAGATTTACCAGCCAGTCTGTTCTCCACCAAAACGTCAAATGTAATTACGTCTTTGGCTAAACCTCTGTCAACTAAATCTTGTAAACGATCTAAGTTAATTCCTGCGTACTCTTTTCTGTTGATATTTTTAAAACCAAACTTAGGTACACGTCTTTGCAAAGGCATTTGACCACCTTCAAATCCAATTTTCTTGGAATACCCAGATCTAGATTTAGCTCCTTTATGGCCGCGGGTAGACGTGCCCCCTTTACCAGATCCTTGACCTCTACCTACTACCTTACCCTCTCTGTGGGTGGCACCTTCGGCAGGCTTTAAATTACTTAAGTTCATTGTCTATTGATTTAAATTAAGCTTCCTGAGTGGAAACTAAGTGATTCACTTTGGCGATCATACCCAATACAGAAGGGGTAGCTTCGTGCACAACAACTTGATTTAATTTTCTTAAACCAAGGGCCTCTAATGTTCTTTTCTGAACCTCAGGCTTCTTTATGGCACTTTTAACTTGTTTAACGCTGATTTTTCCCATCTGATTATCCTTTAAATACTTTTTCTAAAGAAACTCCTCTTTGAGAAGCTACAGTTTTTGCATCTCTCAATTGCAACAAAGCATCAAAAGTAGCTTTAACCACGTTGTGTGGGTTAGAAGAACCTTGAGACTTTGACAATACATCATGCACACCTACAGCTTCTAAAACAATACGTACCGCACCCCCTGCAATTACACCAGTACCATGTGATGCTGGTTTAATGAATACACGAGCACCTCCGAATTTACCTTTTTGTTCGTGAGGTAAGGTTCCGTGATTGATCGGAATTTTAACTAAGTTCTTTTTTGCATCTTCAATAGCTTTTGCAATGGCAGAAGCCACTTCATTAGACTTTCCAAGTCCATGACCTACGACACCGTGCTCATCACCAACTACAACAATAGCGGAGAAACCAAATGCACGTCCACCTTTAGTCACCTTGGTTACACGTTGAACGCCAACCAAACGGTCTTTTAATTCCAATCCTGCAGGCTTAATGCCTTCCATATTCACTGATTTTTGTTGCATAACTTCTTAGAATTTTAGACCTGCTTCGCGAGCTCCGTCAGCCAATGATTTAACTCTTCCGTGATACAAGAAACCACCGCGATCAAAAGCAGCTGTCTCAATGTTGAGTGACTTAGCTTTTTCTGCGATAGATTTACCTACGGCAGCAGCAATTTCAATTTTAGTTCCTTTAACGGCACTAATTTCTTTATCCATAGAAGATGCTGAAGCCAATGTCACCCCTTGGGTATCATCGATCAATTGTGCGTAAATCTCCTTGTTGGAACGGAAAACCGCCAATCTAGGTGCAGAGGCAGTACCAAAAGAAATCTTTCTGATTCTTTTGTGAATGCGTTGTCTCTTTTCTGTTTTAGATAATTTCATAATGCTCTTATTAAGCGGATTTACCTGCTTTTCTTCTCAATTGCTCTCCGACGAACTTAACTCCTTTTCCTTTGTAAGGCTCAGGCTTGCGGAAAGATCTAATCTTGGCCGCTACTTGCCCTACTAACTGCTTGTCAAAAGAGGTAAGGGTAATGATTGGGTTTTGACCTTTTTCTGAAGTAGTCTCCACTTTAACTTCTGGAGCGATGTCCAAAATAATGTTGTGAGAAAACCCTAAAGCCAAGTCCAAACGCTGACCTTGGTTGCTGGCGCGATAACCAACACCTACTAATTCTAATTTTTTCGTCCAACCTTCAGAAACTCCTTTGATCATGTTGTTAACCAATGAACGGTAAAGACCGTGTTTGGCTTTATGCTCAATAGAATCTGATGGTCTGGTCACCCAAACACTTCCTTCGTTAACCGCGATGGAAACACCAGAAAATTCTTGAACCAAAGTGCCTAATTTGCCTTTGACTTCCATCAAGTTTTCCTTGATCTCCACGGTCACTCCCTGAGGAATGGCTACTGGGTTATTACCTATTCTAGACATGGTATGCTCTTTAAAATATTAATAAACGTAACACAATACTTCGCCACCTACATTCTCTTTTTTGGCTTGCTTAGATGTCATCACACCGTGTGAAGTAGACACTATAGCAATTCCCAAACCGTTGAGAACGCGTGGAAGTTCAGGAGAACCAGCATATTTTCTTAGACCAGGCTTGCTGATACGCTCCAATTTTTTGATAACCGGTTCTTTGGTCACTTGATCGTACTTTAATGCGATCTTAATAGTGCCTTGAAGTGCGTTATCTTCAAATTTGTAGCTCAAGATATAGCCCTGATCGAACAAAATCTTGGTCATTTCTTTTTTAAGATTAGAAGCAGGAATTTCAACCACGCGGTGACCAGCACTGTTGGCGTTTCTAATTCTTGTTAAATAATCTGCGATTGGATCTGTAACCATCTTTATTGACTTATTTAATTACCAGCTGGCTTTTTTAACACCTGGGATCAATCCCTGATTGGCCATTTCTCTGAATAAAACCCTTGAAATACCAAAGGTTCTCATGTATCCTCTTGGTCTTCCTGTTAACTTGCAACGGTTGTGCATGCGTACAGGAGAAGCATCTTTAGGCAGTTTTTGTAGGGCTTCATAATCCCCGGCCTCTTTAAGCGCTTTGCGTTTTTCTGCGTATTTGGCTACCGTTTTAGCTCTTTTTACCTCACGGGCCTTCATTGATTCTTTAGCCATAATTAGTTCTTTTTAAAAGGTAGACCTAGTTCGCTTAACAAAGATTGTGCTTCTTTATCGGTTTCAGCAGTAGTGACAAAAGTAATATCCATACCGTTGATTCTACTGATTTTGTCGATGTCGATTTCAGGGAAGATGATTTGTTCTGTAATCCCTAAGTTATAGTTTCCTCTACCGTCGAAACCAGTAGCGCGAATACCTTGGAAATCACGAACACGTGGCAATGCAGAGGTGATCAAACGATCTAAAAACTCATACATGCGTTCACCTCTAAGGGTTACCTTAGCACCAATAGGCATACCTTTTCTCAATTTAAACGTAGCAACGTCCTTCTTTGAAATAGTAGCAATGGCTTTTTGACCGGTGATCAAAGTTAATTCAGCTACAGCTTGATCCACAAGTTTCTTGTCAGAAACTGCAGCACCAACACCACGGCTCACTACAATTTTTTGCAATTTAGGAACTTGCATTACATTTTTGTAACCGAACTCCACCTGCAATGATTTAATCACGCGGGTTGCATATTCCTGTTTTAATCTGGGTACGTAGGCCATAACTAAATAACTTCATTAGATTTTCTAGAAACACGTACTTTCTTTCCATCGCGTACTTCATAACCAACTCGAGTGGCAGCACCAGACTTAGCGTCGATCAATGAAAGGTTAGAAAGGTGGATGGGTGCCTCCTTTTGAACAATTCCTCCTTGAGGATTTTTTGCACTAGGCTTTTGGTGTTTAGAAACCATATTGGTTCCCTCAACAATTGCCCTTGTTTTCTTTAGATCAATGGAACGCACTTTGCCTTCAGCACCAACATGGTCGCCAGCAATAACACGTACTAAATCTCCAACTTTGATTTTACACTTTACCATGGTCTATAATTTAAAGCACCTCAGGGGCTAGTGACACGATCTTCATAAATTGCTTGTCACGCAACTCTCTAGCTACAGGGCCAAAAACACGTGTTCCACGCATTTCACCCGCTTGATTCAACAATACACATGCATTGTCATCAAAACGAATATATGATCCATCAGCTCTGCGGACTTCTTTAGTGGTTCTCACTACTACTGCAGTAGAAACAGAACCCTTCTTTACAGAACCATTAGGAGTTGCCTCCTTAACAGTGACTACAATTTTATCTCCAACAGAAGCATACCTTCTTTTGGTTCCTCCAAGCACACGGATCGTCAAAACTTCTTTGGCTCCGGTGTTGTCTGCTACTTTTAATCTTGATTCTTGCTGTAACATAATTATTTAGCTCTTTCAATGATTTCCACTAATCTCCAGCACTTGGTCTTACTCAAAGGACGGGTTTCCATGATCTTCACGGTATCACCAATGTTGCAGTCATTTTTTTCGTCGTGGGCTACGTACTTCTTAGTTTTCAATACGAACTTACCGTACATAGGGTGTTTCACACGTGTTACTTCAGAAACAACAATGGATTTCTCCATTTTGTTACTGGTTACCACACCGATTCTTTCTTTTCTTAAATTTCTATTTTCCATAAAGCAGAACCAATTATTGGTGATCCCTTTTAGTTAACTCAGTGGCCAATCTAGCCACAGATTTTCTCACTTTTCTCAATTCAAGCGGATTCTCAAGGGGAGTAACCGCATGGGCAAGTTTCATGTCCGCGTATTGTTTCTTGGTCTCAACCAATTTAGCTTGTAGCGCTTCAGCGGATAATTCTTTAACTTCTGACTGTTTCATCTTTCTCGTCTTTAACAATTAGGCAGAAAAATCTCTGGCTACGACAAACTTAGTTTTCATAGGAAGCTTTTGTGCAGCTAACCTAAGTGCTTCTTTGGCTACTTCGTGGTCAACACCTGCGATCTCAAAGAGAATTCTTCCAGGTTTAACTACAGCAACAAAATATTCTGGTGCACCTTTACCTTTACCCATACGAACCTCAAGTGGTTTCTTGGTGATGGGCTTATCTGGGAATATTTTAATCCACAACTGACCTTGACGTTTCATATAACGGGTAGCGGCGATACGCGCTGCCTCGATCTGTCGCGAAGTAATGAAAACAGACTCCATGGACTTGATGCCAAACATACCGTAGGAAAGCTGGTGACCTCTTTGAGAGATCCCCTTCATACGGCCTTTCATCGTCTTGCGGAACTTCGTTCTTTTTGGTTGTAACATGGTACTTTCTCTTTAAAATATTACTTTCTACGACGTGGTTTCTTTGGATTGTCGTTGGCTGGACCAGCGTTTTTGGCAGTACCCTTGGCCATACCGACCAATGGAGACAACTCGCGCTTACCGTAAACTTCACCTTTCATAATCCACACCTTGATACCCAAACGTCCGTAAGTAGTGTGAGCTTCATTCAATGCGTAGTCGATATCTGCTCTAAAAGTAGATAGTGGAATACGCCCTTCTTTAAATGATTCAGAGCGGGCCATTTCAGCTCCGTTCAAACGACCGGAGATCATGACTTTGATTCCTTCAGCGTTCATTCTCATAGCGGCAGCAATAGCCATTTTGATCGCACGTCTGTAAGAGATTCTGCTTTCGATCTGACGAGCGATAGATGCAGCAACTAGGTTAGCATCAACCTCAGGTCTTTTGATTTCAAAGATGTTCAATTGAATCTCCTTATCGGTGATTTTCTTCAACTCTTCTTTTAATTTATCTACTTCCTGACCACCTTTTCCGATGATAATACCAGGACGAGCTGTAGTTACCGTAATGGTCACAAGCTTCAAAGTGCGTTCTATGATCACACGAGAAACACTTGCCTTAGCCAAACGCGTAAAAACGTACTTTCTGATTTTGTCGTCCTCAGCTAATTTATCTCCGTAATCGTTACCACCGTACCAGTTAGATTCCCAACCTCTGATGATACCAAGACGATTTCCAATTGGATTTGTTTTCTGTCCCATAGTACGTTACTCGCTTTGAATGTTGTTATAATCGCCCAAAACCAAAGTAACATGGTTAGAACGTTTTCTAATTCTGTGTGCTCTACCTTGTGGAGCTGGTCTCAAACGCTTTAGCATTGCACCACCATCAACTCGGATTTCTTTGACGAACAAATCAGCCTCTTCGATGCTAGCGTTCTCGTTTTTGGCTTGCCAGTTGGCAATCGCAGAAACAAGCAATTTCTCCACACGGTTAGATGCTTCTTTTGTATTGAACTTCAAAATCGCAAGAGCCTCTTCTACCTTCTTACCGCGAACTAAATCTGCTACTAACCTCATTTTTCTTGGAGAGGTAGGGCAATTGTTCAACTTGGCAAATGCAGTCGTTTTCTTCTCGGCCTTAATGCGTTCAGCCATTTCTTTTTTACGAACTCCCATAGCTTGCACCGCTCTAGCCTTTTGCCGTGCGGCCCCGGCATACTTCCCAACCATGGCGGCGGTCTTGTGCCCCGTCACGCTGGCAATCAATTCATCGCTGCACCCAGCCTCGGCCAGCTGGGAACTCGCGGCCTTGCCCATGTTCATCTGGATGGGCGAGATTTTGTACCGCACCAAGCTGTCCGAGCAGATGTTCGACGGCCTGTCGCCCTGGCTGTCCAAAGTGCCTGGCCGCTTGATGCACACCACCATTTTGGGCTGCGGCATTTTCGGCTCGGTCTCGGGCTCGTCTGCCGCCACCTGCGCCA
>JALQVG010000111.1 GCA_023260435.1 Flavobacteriaceae bacterium
GCAAAATGTTCATGAGTCAAATCCAGGGTGCCCGAATGCCAAAGCATGCCCACATTTTGAATAAAAGGCAAAAGGATCTGTCCATAAACTTGCTCAAAGGAATCCTGCTGCAAAAGCTTTTTTAACACCCCTTGGAAGGCCGCTACATCATACCCTAAGGTAGCCATCAATAGTGCCTCTTGGTGATAATCTCCGGACTGTTTTTTGGCCACCTCTTTTTCGACCTGCTTTTGCATTTGGGTTTCCGTAAGCTCGGCAACTGAGGAAATGCGGGCTCCTTGGCGCACCAAATAAGCCACGTTAAGCAGCTTTTTCAACTCTTTGAGGTCGTAGGTGCGGATGTTGGTTTGCGTGCGATCTGGCTCAAACAAATTATAACGTTTTTCCCACATGCGTATGGTGTGGGCTTTAATCCCACTGAGCAGGGCTAAATCCTTGGTGCTAAAAGTTGATTGAATATATTCCGGGGACACGCGTAAACTATCTGCGCATAAAGTTAAAATAATTCCGCAAACACGAAACCAAAAAACAGATTAGGGCGCTGTGCGCAACAAAGATCCCGATAAACGGAGCCAAGTCATTTCGGCTAGTTTAGCGTCATACTTAGCTCTGCTGCGTTGAATCAATGCATTGGTCCAGTTTAGCTGTGCCTGACGAAACTCCACAGAGGTAATACTTCCTTGAGCATACAAAGCCTTGGTTCGTTCAAAATTATTTTGTGCAGTGGTTACTTGGAGGCTTTGCAATTCATAGATCTCTAACGCATTCTCGTAGTTTTGTCTCGCATTGCGCAAATCTCGTTCCATCTGCAACAGTGTTTGCTTTTCGGCAAGCGTTTGATTTTCCAGCGCAATTCGGGCATTATTGGCCCGAATGATGGTGCGACCTCCGTCAAATAAATTCCAGGTCAGGGTAGCCCCTAGCCCGAGGCTATAGCTGTCGTTAATCGTTCCCGGAAAAAATGCTGATCGCGGGTTTTGGTTTTCATTCCAACCGTAAGAACCATTCAAGCCTACAGTGGGCAGATATCCACCTTGGGCAATTTTCACATCGTATTTGTTTTGGGTGAGCAATGCCTTGGCTTGCAGTACATCCACATTATTTTGCAGCGCTTCCTCCATGGACAGGGACAACAATTCTGAGGAAGCCCAGGTAACTTCTTTGTCTACTGTAAAGCTCTGGTCTACTGAACGACCCAGTAAGGTATTCAGATCCCGCTGAGCTGTACTCAATTGTCGCTGAACACCTAAAAGAGCAATACTGTCGTTGGTCACATCTACCTGTGCATTGAGCACCGCCAGCTTATTCGTCTGGCCATAGCCAAACTGAGCCTCGGCGCGTTCAGCTCGATCTTTAGAAATGGACAGCGCCTCTTGGCTGTTTACCAAAGTCTCTTCTAAGAAAGCGACTTGAAAATAAACCGTAAACAGCTGTAAAACGGTCTGTTCAATGGTTTCGCGAAGCTGTAATTCAGTAATCTGGTACTGGGTGCGCAGTCTTTGGTAATTAAACCAGCGAACACCCCCATCAAACAGGGTGTAGTTTAGGGTTAATCGAGCGTTATACCCTCGTGAAATCGCCTCATTGATCGAGACATCAGGACGCGGTGTACCATCTTCTAAAAACTGTCCCGGAAAGGAGATATCCGTATCGGCGTTGTTGTACGTTGCACCAGAAGAAACAGCTAGGTTGGGCAAAAATCCAGCATTGGCCAGTGAACGGTTGTTATCGGCTACTTCGAGCGTATTGCGGGACATCAATATACCGTAGTTGTGTTCAAGCGCTAAGGCTAGGGCATCTTCTCGAGAGAGCACCGTTTGACCCCAAGAAAAAGCAGTGGTCAACCCAAGGGTACACAGAAAATACAGCAAACTATTTTTCATCAGACAGATCGTTTAATTCTTTTTCTTCAGCTTCCTCTAGAATGGCTTGTTCAACCGATTCTGGTGAGGGCATTGCCCCAGATTTTAACCAAGAGACCCACACCTTAAGCTGGTTGTTAAAAGACAACAAAATAGGCAACACAATCAAGGTCAACAAAGTTGCATATCCAATCCCATAGGCAATCGAAATAGCCATGGGTTTTAAGAATTGAGCTTGGCGACTCTTTTCAAAAATCAAAGGGGCCAAACCAGATATGGTAGTAGCTGAAGTCAGGAATATAGCCCTAAAACGAGATTTACCCGCATCCAATAGTGATTCCTCAAACTTTAACCCTGATTTGAGATTGCTGTTAAACTTACCGATAAACACCAACCCATCGTTGACCATAATCCCAATCAATGCGATAATTCCCAGGATAGAGAGTACGTTTAACGGAAATCCGTGCAACCAATGACCCCAGGCAACAGCGGTTAAACTGAGCGGGACCATGATAAACAACAACAAAGGTTGAGTCATACTTCTAAACGTAAAGGCAATGGTGATGTAAATCATGACCAAAATGGGTAGTCCCG
Organism: Flavobacteriaceae bacterium; assembly: GCA_023260435.1. Taxonomy (GTDB): domain Bacteria; phylum Bacteroidota; class Bacteroidia; order Flavobacteriales; family Flavobacteriaceae; genus MAG-120531. The sequence continues at coordinate 2,457 of JALQVG010000111.1, forward strand.
CCTTGTTGAGTGACGTAAGCAGTTTATCCGCTTCGCGATTTTGCCCTTCATAGGAAGGAGTTACGGAAGGATATTTGGCCAAAATCTGGGGCAAAACCTCTGACTTGATCATTTCTGTAGCTTCGGTAGCGGTCGTTGCTTTGGGATCTTTTAAATCAGCGCTTAACCTGATTTCACGTCGACCCTCCAAATGGTTGATCGCCACATCTCCACGGGCTATCTCGTAGCTGGCCACTTCACTCAGAGGAACACGAGCCCCAGAAGGTGTCAGTATACGCATCTGTTCCAAGTTGGTCAACGAAGAACGATCCTGACGCTCATACCGAACCCATACACGAATTTCATCTTGCCCCCTTTGGAATCTTTGTGCCTGAGCGCCAAAAAAACCTCCGCGGACTTGATCCATCAGTGTTCTGTAATTTAATCCCAAAGCATAGGCGTTTTCTTTCAGGCGAATGGTCACCTCTTTGATACCTGCAGGATCATTGTCTTCCACATCCTTTAGTGTGCTGTTTTCCAGCATAGCAGACTTAAGTTCCGCTTTAGCTGCTTTGAGTTCAGCAATGTTGTTACCCAATAACGATATCGATACGGGCGACCCTCCAAAGTTACCTCCAGAGCCATACACCAAACTCTCGACCCCAATGACGGGTCCTACCAGCTCGGCGATTTTTTTGGTCACTACTTCCGAGACCACCGCATCAGGGCGATTTTCACCAGGTAATAAGTTGATTTCAAGCTCAGCGCGGGAAGAGCCCGGCCCTATCTGCTTGACAATATTTTCAAAAAGTTTCTTGTCCGTTCCCGCCAGATATTCTTCTGTCAGCAAAGCGTCAGCCTCCCAGGCATGCTCCTCGATCATGGAAATGATTGAATCCGTGATCCGCTCGTTGGTTCCGTTGGGCATGGTCAGGGTGATTTGCACCTGATCACTAGCCACGTTGGGGAAAAACGCCGTCTTCACCACCCCTCCGCCAATAGAGCCAAAGGTCAAGATCACCGCAGCGACAAATAATGAGAAGACCAACAATCGATGTCTCAGCGAAAAAGATAAAAAAGGCACATACCACTGGTCGCGCATGACGCCCATAAGCCTGTCCCCTATCTTGTTGACAGAGCGCAGTTGAGCGAAAACTGATCCAATCCCCTTTGAAGCGCCTTTATCTAAAGGCTGTAATGCTTTAGAATGCGCTAAGTGGGCGGGTAAAATAAATAAGGCCTCTAACAGCGAAACAAGCAGTGTCAAAATGACAATCACGGAGACTTCGCCAAAAAACTCCCCAATACGGGAATCCAAGAACAAGAATATGGAGAAGGCCAAAACAGTCGTGATGATCGCAGACACGATGGGTGGAATAACTTCTAACGTACCCTCCAAGGCCGCTTGCATCGGTTTCTTACCTTCCTCATACTTTTGATAGATATTTTCTGCGATCACGATACCGTCATCTACCAAAATACCAATGACAATAATCATCCCAAATAGAGAAAGCACATTAATGGTTACGCCAAAAAGTGGAGCTAGTGCAAACATCCCCAAAAAGGAAATCGGCAACCCAAAGGCTACCCAAAAGGCCAATCGGGTATTGAGGAACAACGAAAGGAAAATCAGTACCAACAGCATTCCTTGAAACGCATTGGTCAACAACAACTCTGTTCGTTGATTTAACGTAATCGATTGATCGCTCAATACAGTCAAGGTCAAAGCGTCGTGTGAGGCGTTAAAGTCAGCAATATATTGCTTAACTATCTCAGCGGTCGAGAGCAAATCCTCTGAATTTGTACTCGAAATAGAGACCTCTACAGCCAGGTTACCATTGATCAACGTAGTGTTGGGTGTTTCTGAAAATCGGTCGCGAACCGTAGCGATATCTTTTAAGTAGACGATGCGTCCGTCTGGGAACGTTTTAATGACCGCTTGAGACAATTCATCGGCGTAATATTTTTTGTTGTTGGCCCGGATCAAAAAGTCTTCAGCGTCTGTTTTTAATTGTCCCCCTGTCACCAATAGGTTACTGCTTCC
>JALQVG010000118.1 GCA_023260435.1 Flavobacteriaceae bacterium
GAAACAATTAATGAGGTGTTTGGTATTTATCCTGATGTCGTAATTACCGAAGATGCGCTAACACCAAATAGAGATAACACCAAAGAGAGATGACACCAATACAAGAGTTGATTGAGCAACTCAAAGAAGAAAGAGACCTGCACGGTTATGATAGAGGTTTTATTTACGAAGAAGTTATTGAATTAGCACAAGTAGAGGGGTTTGTGCGACAAATCATTGGATGGAGGGAATATGTGCGCGGTTTCTATTGGGCACACATGCCTGGATACTCCGATCTAAACTTTTTTGATCACCAAAATCCACTGCCTGATTTCTATTGGACCGCTAAAACCACCATGGCTTGTGTAAAATCGAGTTTACAACACACTCTAGACAATGCATACGCACACCATATAGAGCGATTGATGGTAACCGGGAATCTAGCCCTTTTGCTAGGGGTAGCACCAAAAGCGATTGAATCTTGGTATTTAGGCGTGTATATAGATGCTCTAGAATGGGTGGAAATGCCCAACACTTTGGGAATGAGTCAATTTGTGGATGGGGGTAAGCTAGCCACTAAACCGTACATCTCCAGTGCCAACTACCTACATAAAATGGGAAAAAGTTGTTCTGGATGTCGCTACAACCCCAAAGAACGAGTGGGTGATTCGGCTTGTCCGTTCAACGCCCTGTATTGGCGGTTTCTCGCGGTACATCGACCACTATTGGGACAAAAAGAACGCATGCGCATGATGTATGCCCTTTGGGATAAAATCCCTTCCAAGGAGCAACAGCAGCTGATAGATCGAGCTGAAAAAATAATTGAACAACCAGATTTGTATTGATCCATGGCCAAAAAAACAGAACTTAAAAATCTAGACGACAAAGCCATCGATCGTATTATTGAAATGGCTTGGGAGGACCGAACTCCTTTTGACGCTATTAAAGCTCAATTTGGCATAGCTGAATCAGAGGTGATCAAGTTGATGCGCCGTGAAATGAAAGAATCGAGTTTTAAACTATGGCGGGCTCGAGTTCAAGGTAGATCAACCAAACACCTACAAAAACGTATTTTTGAACAAGGAAGATTTCGCTGTTCTCGACAACGAAGCATCAGCCAAAATAAAATAAGTAAGCGGTCATGAAAAAACCAGATCAAGTCAAGTATAACGAGCAAACAGGACGTTATGACGCAGCACTTACCCCTTATGCTACTTCCGTAGGGGCACCTAAAATAGAAATGGATGATATTGAAGGGTGGAAAACCCAGCAAGTAGTCGTCGCTAACTCTATGTTAGAAGCGCAATTTGACGCTATAAAACAACAATACCTGGCGCTCAAAGAACGCGTTGAAAGCAATGAGCGCATCTACCGAGCCCACTTTAAATTCACCCCAATAGTGGGAAAGACATACCATTTGTATCAAAGTACTCAAGGTGGTGAATTCCTCTCCTTGCTACTTCCCAGCGAATGTACTTTCGAACACTTAGGTTCGTATAAATTGACGGATCACCAAATCTGGGAACCTGTATAAAAAAGTGGGGCGGCCTTCGGCCGCCCCACAATACATCAATTCATTGCCTATTCGTGAAAAGTGACGACACCTGTTTGGATGTCGTACATCCCACTCACCAATTTTATCAAGCCTGATTGTTCCATTTCTGCCAGAATAGGGCTGTTTTTTCTGATCATATCCACGGTCCTATCCACGTTAGCATTGGCCACAGCATCGACAAAATCAATGTTTTTGCTGTTGCGCAACGATTTTTCTTTAGGATCATCAATCAAATCCATAGCCGGGGTGATTTTATCAAGCAAATGAGTCAAATTACCCAATTCTACACCATCACAGGCCCCTTTGACTGCCCCGCAGTTCGTATGACCTAAAACTACAATTGCTTTAGTTCCTGCCACCTTACTGGCAAATTCCATACTCCCGAGAATATCCTTATTGACTATATTACCTGCAATACGGATACTAAATATATCTCCAATACCTTGATCGAATACCAGCTCTGCAGATACCCTGGAATCAATACAACTCAGTATGGTGGCAAATGGGTATTGGCCTTCACTGGTCTGGTTGACTTGTTCCATCAAGTTTCTATTGATTTTTGTGTTTTCCACAAAACGTTTGTTACCATCCTTGAGTAGTTGTATCGCAAGGTCTGGGGTGATTTTCGCTTGTTGTTCTGCTGTTAGTGTTTTCATGTCCCCTATTTATATCGTTTGTTTGTCTAGTTGAAAAAATGCCATGAGATCTGTAGGATTATCCACGATACCTCGCTCAGAATTGATACGTATATCAATCTGTTTAGCCTGTGCCTTAAAGGCAAAATCTTGAAAAATTTCAATGATATCTTGGTCGAGATATCTTGTCTTGCGCACATCTACTTCTAACATAGTGTGGTTGGGTAGAGCCTCAAGCTCACGGATGATGGCTCCTTTGTTAAAGAAAGTCACTTCCTCCGCCAGCGTCATCTTGAATTTTGGTCGACCGTTACTCTGGTCCTCTAAATGTAAAAAGTGAGAATTTTGGTAGCTCTTGATCAAAATAACCAACACACCCACACCAAGCCCAAGACTGATACCCACCAAAAGATCGGTAAAAACGATACCTAATACTGTGGTGGCAAAGGGCACCCACTGTTTCCAACCCATGCGATACATGGTAAAAAACAAACTGGGCTTAGCGAGTTTGTAACCTACCAACAACAACACCGCTGCGAGTACAGAAAGTGGGATTTTGTTGAGCAAACGAGGAATGAGTAATACGGCAAGCAATAAAAATAAACCGTGTAAAATAGCGGAAAGTTTACTTTTGTTTCCCGACTGAACATTGGCTGAACTGCGCACAATGACTTGGGTGATGGGAATACCTCCCACCAAACCGGAAAATATATTTCCCACACCTTGAGCGATCAATTCGCGATTGGTCGGAGTTACTCTTTTTTCAGGATCCAATTTATCGGTTGCTTCAACGCTCAACAAGGTCTCTAAACTAGCTACCAGCGCTATGGTAAAGGCGATTACCCATACTTCTGTTTGGCCGATTGCTCCAAAATCTGGAAAAGTGAATTGGCCAAAAAAATCACCCAAACTTCCAGGTACAGGTACAGATACTAAATGAATGGGGTCGATTGCCCAAATCCCTTGGTCTTGAGTCAACATAAAATAGGTAATCCCCAAAGCTACGGCCACCAATGGCCCCTGCACTACCTGAAAAAACCTAGCCTTTTTAGATAGATATAGATCCCAAAAGAGCATGATACCGAGTCCAATAAAACCTATGGTAGTGGCCCCTAAGCTGACATGTTCCGCTGTGCGCAATAATTCTGAAAAGGTGTTTTCGCCATCAGGTTGGATAAAAGACATCTCTCCATTGGGGTCTGCATCATAACCAAAAAAGTGAGGGATTTGCTTGAGGATAATTATAATTCCTATCCCGGTAAGCATACCCTTTATTACAGAGTTTGGAAAGAAATAGCCGATGACGCCAGCTTTAGCAATGCCCAACATCAATTGAAGAACACCTGCTAAAACTACGGCCACTAAAAACGTCTCAAAACTACCCAAGGTACTGATAGCTGTCAGTACGATAGCGGCTAATCCTGCAGCTGGCCCACTAACTCCTACTTGAGAACCACTGAGCGCTCCTACGACAATACCTCCGATAATCCCCGCGATCAAACCTGAAAACAACGGCGCTCCAGAGGCCAAGGCTATGCCTAAACAAAGCGGCAAGGCCACGAAAAAAACAACAATACTAGCCGGAAGATCCGACTTTAAATACTTAAACATATAAATGAGAATTTAGCCCCGAAAGGCAGTTGATAGTAATCCGTGAAAAGCTGAAGTGAATTAGGCCCTATCTGGGGGATCTAAAATATCTCTGATCGCACCTAGTGGAAAATGATCTGCGTACACCCAGTTGTGGCGTACAAGAATGATTGAATCAAAGATTGCAGTGACTTGGGAATGATCCAATATTTTCTCTTCATCCCAACCAACTTTTACCAAAGAATCACTGCCCTCTGCAGGTGAGTCATCGGAGGAATCCGACCACTCTAGTTCAGGGTTTAACCTTGAATCGGTGTGGGCAAATACAAATACATTACCCGTCATAAATGACAACACAAAAAACCAAACAATAGCGATATGTGCACAGCTATTTCTCATTGAATTATGGTTTTTTGGATAAGATCCTGATAGAATGACTCAACGAATTGAGCTTGATTTTCGACTTGATCTGTGATCGTTGGAAGATGATCTGCAAAAAAACGCATCTGATGAGCACCTTCTACCACGGTGGTAATCAACATATGTGGGTATGCATACCTTGGGTTTACATCAATGACCATGTCACTAACCCGTTGAATCACCCTTTTGTAGACCCCAAATAATCCCTCCTCATTCTCCTTATCAATAGATTTAGTGTGCATTGCCTTGGGCGCCTCGGTGATAATTACCCGCTGTAATTGAGCCGCATTAATCCCTGCAACCAAAGAATTGTCAGGCCATTTTTGGGTCAACAAGGCAACAGCTTTATTCAACTTGACTTGTGCATCCGTCATGCTAGAGGTTGAAAAAACGAGTTGGTATTCCATCCAAGACCAATACCAATTAATCAAATAAAGCAGTAATTGGTGTTTACTCTCAAAATAACGGTATATGGAACTCTCGTTGGATTGTATATCAGCACCTAACTTTTTAAACGTGAATTCTTCAAATCCCAAGGACTCGATCATTGCTACCCCATGTTTCACGATCTTTTTACCCAGTTCAGAAGACAAAGGGTCTTTGAGGTAGAGCTTCTCGTGTACCGTAAGGTTGATAGATAAGTGCTGCATCTAACAAATATAATAGTAATACTATTAAATAGCAATTGTTTAACATACTTTTAATTGGTGGACCGCTTAAAAAGTCTCTCTATTAACAGTATGTGGGGAAAAGTGATTCCTACACCTGCGGCCAGTAACACCGGGAATAGACTTCCTTGTAGTTCTGCATTGGCCCACAGTAATACAGTGAAGCCTACAAGAGCCGCGCCCCAAAAGGGAAGTCCTTTGACCAGGTATAATTTTAAGTGTTTACTGGAAAAACTTCCGAATGTTTGATTGATTTGATCCGCAACGGATGGCAACGCATGCCAGAGCACAAAATACAACCCAAATGAAAGGGCTAGATCTGTACTGTTAAACACGGCCCAGAAAAGCAAGAGATAAAACAACTCCTGAAGGGTTTTTCCTTGAAATGCCCGATAATCAATGATCCATAATAAGGACAACAGGATTCCGGCAGTGAGGGTCATTACTTCCCAGGGCAATTCAATGAAAGAATATCCGGTCATAGGGAGCAGTAAGGCAGCTACTTCATCGAGGTGACTGCTGACCAGCATACCAAACAAGAAAAATCCATAAATCAAATAGTGTACTCTCGGCACACACTTTAATGGTTTGGTGTGCAGATGTTGTTCGCCAAAATGATAACTACTGACCAACAAGAAAAACCAAAAGCCAAAAACAGGGGCCCAATAAACCAGAAAAAAGATTATGAAGACAAAAAGCAGATAATACGCAATCAGAACGGCCATCTGTTTATTTCGCGCATTGGCAATCAATGACTTAAACAAAAAAATATCGAAAGAACCATGCATTAAACCCAAAGTGAGGGAAAAAAATCCAGCGAGATAAATCTCTGCGAGCGGGCTTAAATACAGGGAAAGCCAAATAATTAATACGGTAAAAACAAGACTGTATTTTTGTGTCATCACAAAATATTATGATAAAAATTTATTGAATTTACATTTTAAATTTTGAAGATTGGATATTTTGTTTAACTTTATAATAGTTTAATCAAACAAAAATCAATCAACCATGACAAAATTACTAAGCATGCTTCCTTTGGCGTCTCAGATGGCACCAAATGACTACGTTGGCTTTACATTCTTTGTTGGATGTATGGCGATGATGGCCGCTTCGGCCTTTTTCTTTTTGTCGATGAATGGATTTGACCGCAAATGGAGGACTTCAATCCTTGTTTCCGGTTTGATTACTTTTATCGCCGCAGTGCACTACTGGTACATGAGGGATTATTGGGCCGCCTTTGGTGAGTCTCCAACATTCTTCCGCTATGTAGATTGGGTATTAACTGTGCCGCTGATGTGCGTAGAGTTTTATCTAATCCTCAAAGCTGCCGGAGCCAAAAAATCATTGATGTGGAGAATGATCTTCCTTTCATTGGTGATGTTGGTTACTGGGTACTTTGGAGAAACTATCGACAGAGACAATGCACAAGTTTGGGGTCTAATTTCAGGAATCGCCTATTTTGTCATCGTGTATGACATCTGGATAGGTGAAGCCAAAAAACTAGCTACTGCTGCTGGTGGCGCTGTACTTTCAGCCCACAAAATGTTGAGCTGGTTTGTTCTAGTAGGATGGGCTATCTATCCTATCGGATACATGGCCGGTACTCCAGGTTGGTATGACAGTATATTCGGCGGACTAAACCTAGATGTTGTTTATAACATCGGTGATGCCATCAACAAAATTGGATTCGGATTAGTTGTTTACAGCTTAGCTGTAGCCAAGTCTGAATAACCCAGATTCTACAGGTAAAAGGCCGCCAAAAGCGGCCTTTTCTTGTTTTTGGGTAGTACCTTGCGGAACAGAAACTTTTTTGATGAAAAAACTAGGAGCTCAATACCGATTCATTGATTTATCTGACTACGGAAGACCCTTATCGGACCGAATTGCTCGATCGTTAAAAGACACTTGGGTTACCGCCATACACCTCACCTTGCTTTTTGGTGTAGCGGGATTGGCCGCCTTTTATGCCCTGATCGAAGGCCATTATAAAACAGTCTTGATTTTTCTTTTGATCAAATCGGTCATTGATGGAGCTGATGGGGCACTAGCTAGACTCAACAACCAACCTAGTTATACAGGAAGATATCTTGACAGTGTATTTGACATAGTGCTCAACCTCATTTTATTGGGGGGTGTCTGGTGGATCAGTGGTGTGTCCTGGATTTGGTGGATCGCTGCATTTGTCTCTCTGCAACTTCAAGGCACCCTATACAACTACTACTATGTAATTTTGCGCAATAGACTCTCCGGAGGAGATAATACCAGCAAGGTCTTTGAGTACAAGGTCCCTGAAGCCCTTCCTGGCGAATCCCAGTGGTCAGTCAACCTCATGTACCAGTGTTACCAGATATGTTATGGGGTTTTTGACAAAACAATTCACGCTTTAGATCCCAAAGCATATCAGGAGTCGTTGCCACAACCCTGGCTGATGACGCTAGTCTCTGTATACGGACTTGGATTTCAACTGCTTCTTTTGGGTTGCGCCTTAATTTGGATGCCCACCACTTGGATACTTCCTGGTATTGTAGCATTTGCCATTTTTATTCCACTTTTTATCTCTCTAAGAAAATACACCCAAAACTCATGATAGCACTTACTTCATACAGCGACAGAAAGATCAAAAAAGCATTTGATCAATTGGTTGGTCCTGCCTTTTCGATTTGGGACATCCTTAAAAAAGGACGAGTGGGCTCTGCTTATTTCAAAGTAGCGGCTTTGCGCTTGGGCGAATATTTTCCAGAACTGCAACAAGCCCCTGACGTACGGGTAGTGCTTGAACTCAGGCCAAACGGGGTTTTAGTTCACCTTAAACACCGAAACGACACCTATGCCTGGGCTTTGCCCTTTTACCAAATGCACCTCTACCACACCGATCACTTGGGGATCTACGGGCAGGGACTAGGAATTCAATTGTACAAAGACAAGCAATACGAAAAAAACCAAGGGTTTTTGCGTATTTTAGAACAGGCCAAGGCTGACTTCCACGAGCGATTCCCGCCTTTGGAGGCCAACCCCCCTTACGGCTCTAGCTTATGAGAAAACTTTTTGCATTCATCGCCCTTACGAGCATGGCATTACTATCGGCACAAGACTGGCCCCAACTCCAGAAATACCAAAGCGACAACGCGAAAATCCTCGATGAAAAAACGCCTGTAAGGGTTGTTTTTATGGGAAATTCCATCACCCAAGGTTGGGCGGACATGCGTCCTGAATTTTTTAAAGAACACGGATTTGTGGGCCGAGGTATCGGTGGGCAAACCACGCCCCAAATGCTCCTTCGACTCAGACAGGACGTGCTTGAACTAAAACCTGAGGCAGTCGTCATTTTGGCAGGCATCAACGATATTGCACAAAACACAGGCCCCATCACCTTAAAAGAAACCTTGGGAAATATCCAAAGTATGGCCGAGCTAGCTCTAGCTCACGGCATCAATCCAATCATCTGTTCTGTACTACCCGCCAATTCATTTCCCTGGCGCCCCGAGATTATACCGACACAACACGTGATTGACCTAAACAGTCAATTGCAGCAATGGGCCCTGGAAAAACACTTGGTATATGTCGATTTTTATACCCCTATGGTCGATGAAAAACATGGGCTCAAATCAGACTTTGGCTATGACCCCGTTCACCCCAATGTGGCAGGATATCAAGTGATGGAACCCATTTTGCTCAAAGCGCTGAACCAGCTATTGAAATAGCTTACTGTGCTACCACATTTTTGGCATAAAGCACCCCATCGATATACATCATAGCAATCAGCAAGCCCCGCTCAAACACCCTAGGCTGAACGGTGAGTGATTGATCATGCCGCCAAACTGTGCTGGGGATTTCCCGACCGGTGGTTGTGTATAAACGAACCTCATAATTAGAAAATTCTCGAGAGATGGCCACCGTAAACTGAGCGATGAATGGATTGGGATAGATCTTGATGTTGGGCCCTAAAATTGTTGGTAGAAACACAGGCAAATCCGGCACCTCAAATCCATAAAAGTGAACATTTTTGGTTTGACTAACCGTCGAAAACGGCAAAGCAGTTGTTTGCGAAACTCTAGGACTTTGCACCAACACACTCATCCCTGGCAAGGCCTCCTTGAGTAACCGCTGCCCAAAGGCTGCTGGGGCCAATGCCCACAATACACACAATAGAATAAATGTTGCTGCAGAACTCCGCAAGGGTGGGTTGTTTTTGTAAATTTACTACATTATAGGTCAGATGAACAAATTGGTTTTTTTCTTGCTCCTCCTCCCGCAGTTATTTTGGGGACAGGCCATCAGTTTTGAGGTGGGTGCTGTTAGCAGTTCATATTACTACAAAAACAGCAACAATGAAAAACTAACCACCCTTGATCCAGGAAGATCTACCGGTGTCGCACTCATGGGATATAAATCTCTTGGTTATCAACGAGACGCCAACAGCATAAAATTCGGACTTCGATACCAACAACTAAACGCCCGTGGATATGTCGTTGATGTTCCCATTAACTATCAAACACAATTTCTGAGCCTTTCAGGTGCCTACGAAGTAAACCCGTACACGATTTACGTCAATGAATATTGCGCCAACTGCGTTAAAATTAGAGTGATTACTTCTCTGGGAGCTGAGGTTGCCAAAATATTCAGTGGAACCCAAAAAGTGGGTAACCAAGAAACATATCGACTTGTTGATGAGCCAGAATTTAATGGATTTTTGTACGGCCCCGTTGGAGCTGCCGGACTTGAAGTAGACCTATTCAATTCCACTACCATGTTGCTCAATTATCACTACACTTATTTTTTTAATAGCCACAGTGCACCTGAGCGAGTATTCTTTGGAAGAAATATGCTTTCGGTGGGAATAAAAAGCGCCTTATGAAACGCACTATTTTATTTTTACTGACACTAGCTAGCACGTTATTAGCACACGCGCAAAATCCCGGCATTCCCTATCAAGCAACATTGTTAGCCCCTGAAACACAACTTCCAGGCGCCAATTCAGGAATCATTCCATTGAAAAATACCGATGTCTGCCTGCGATTTACATTTAAAAACGATTCAGGCACCGAATACCAGGAGACCCAAACTGCTACAACTAGCGAATTTGGCCGTATAGATCTGGTCATCGGGTATGGCACCCCTACCCTTGGCTCATTCAGCGGCATCAATTGGGATGGTAATCAAAAGACTATGGAGATTGACATCGACTACAGAGGACTTTGCGCCAACTTTGAGCCCCTAGCCATTAACGAATTCCAATACGTCCCCTACGCCTTCTTTGCCCTGAATGCCGGAGGCGGTTCAACTACAACAATTTCGACTACAACGGACCCAAGCATCCCGGGAAATCTAACTATAAATGGCAATCCACTGACCATCAATGTCGATGATAATGACAATGACCCCACCAATGAAATCGAACTGCCTGCTACTGCTGCCTTAAATCAAGTCCTCACCTGGGACGGCTCTGCCTGGGTCGCCAAAAACAACCCCGTGGACGCTGATTCCGATCCCGCCAATGAAATTCAGGATTTATCCCTAACCGGAAACACCCTAAAAATAACAGGAAATGCATCAGCAACAGACATCGACCTCACCCCCTACCTTGACAACACCGACAATCAAATTATTGTAAGCGCTGACACCGGAAACCTCATCACCGCTGGAACTGACCTCGGAGCCTTAATCACCTCCATCGATGATGCCGATGCAGACCCAGCTAACGAAATCCAGGATCTTACTATTACCGGTAACACACTGAAAATAACAGGAAATGCATCAGCAACAGACATCGACCTCACCCCCTACCTTGACAATACAGATAGTCAAACTGCAACAGACGTAGCCTTTAACAATGTTTCATCCTCACTTTCATCAACTAATGTTCAAACAGCAATTGTTGAGCTTGAAAACCAAATAGTTTCTTCAAATGAAAATATATTTAATAATTCCGTCTCAATTTTATTTCTAGATAATACTAAGGTATCTAAGTCAGGAGATGTTATGACAGGACCTTTGACAATGACCAATAATGCAACTCTTGATATGGGTTCATCACGAATTACAAACGTTGAAGATCCAATTAACGATCAAGATGCAGCAACTAAGGCCTATGTTGATCGACTCACCACATCACCAAGCAGTATTGCAGCATTTGATAGCAATGTATCGGATTCGAGTAAAAAATATATTGGCACAAGCAGTCAACCAAATGTAGACTACAATATAGATAACATACGCTTGATTATAATAACTAACCCTGGATCACCAAAAATAGCGCTTTACGATCTGGATCCTAATATATATAACGGAATCTCACTAACAGTAATTGCTACAAATGCGGTTGATGTATTTACTGATCCAGGCACTTCTAATGATGGTGATTCCATAAGTTCAACTAGATCATTCGTAATAAATTCCAATTATACTGCTGTATTTACATACTATAATTATAGATGGTATTATTATATGATTTTGAATGCTTCTATTTAATATTTTTCTATTTGTTTTCCAACCCCACCCAGCCAAGCTGGTGAGGACGTTGTTGGATCAGTCGATGTTGTTGGAGCAGGTTTGGGTGATGCCTTCTGGGGAGAAGAAGATGGATGGAAACATTCATGTGGTGGTTGATCCGGGGCGGACTTTTCAGGTTATGGAGGGTTTTGGTGGAACGATGACTGGTGGATCAGCGCAGCATTTAATGAACCTGTCTGAGGGGCTTCGTGGTGAGGTGCTTGATGAGTTGTTTGGCACAAAGCCGGGTCAGATTGGGATGAGTTACTTGAGGGTAAGTGTGGGTGCCTCTGATTTGGATGAGGAAGTTTGGAGTTTCGGGGATTTGCCTAGGGGTGTTGCTGAGGATTTGTCGCTTGCCTATTTTGACTTAAGCAGGGATGCAAAGCTTAAGGTGGGGATTATCAAAAGAATTATCAAAAAATTATCTAATTAAAGTTTTTGCGGATTACCAGGATGGTCATAAAGAATTTGATGAAAACGTTAACTTTTCAATTGAAAGAGTTGGTGGAATAAAATTTTTAAGAAAAATTAGAAAAGCTCAATTAATTGATGAAGTTTCTAAAGAAAATAAAATCCAAGGGATTATAGCAGACCATTGGAAAAGTTTAGAGTTTCTAAAAAATAATAAAA
>JALQVG010000005.1 GCA_023260435.1 Flavobacteriaceae bacterium
TTCTTTGGTACAGACCGTAGATCAAGCCTATGGCGAATACGAGCCTACGCGCGCTGCACGCGCGATCAGTGATTTTGTTCAAGAGCACTTGAGCAACTGGTATGTGCGTTTGTGCCGCAGAAGATTCTGGAAGTCTGCCTATGGCCATGATAAAATCGCTGCCTACCAAACCTTATACCAGTGTCTTGAGACGGTAGCTCTGCTATCGGCCCCTGTCGCGCCATTTTACATGGATCAGCTGTACCGTGATTTAACCTCAATTGCCCGCAGTGAGGCCCCCTCCAGCGTGCATTTAGCGTTGTTTCCCGTCGCGGATTCTGCCTTGATAGATCAAGCGTTGGAGCAGAAAATGGAACTCGCACAAAAACTGTGTTCGCTGACACTATCGATCCGCCAAAAGGAAAAAATCAAGGTGCGTCAACCCCTACAGCGCTTGATGGTTCCGGTACAGAACGATGCGGATCGCGCCCGAATAGAGGCTATTGCTGATTTGGTGAAGGCGGAAGTCAACGTCAAAGAACTGGTCATGGTTACCGATGAGGACGGCATCTTGGTCAAGCAGATCAAAGCCAACTTTAAAACACTAGGCCCTAAATTTGGGCAAGATATGAAGGCGATCGCCGCAGCGATCGCCTCTATGGACGCTTCAGGCATCAGCCACATCGAAAAACACGGCACCTTTGATTTGGATTTAGGAAATAAGACCATCACCATTTCAGAAGAAGATGTATTGATTGCAGCCCAAGATATTGAAGGTTGGTTGGTCGCGTCTGAAGGCGGGCAGACCGTGGCCCTGGATATCACGTTAAATCAAGATTTGGTCGCCGAGGGGATCACCCGAGAAATGGTGAATCGCATACAGAACTTGCGCAAAGACAGCGGATTAGCAGTTACAGACAACATAGTTGTGCGGATTTTGAAGGACGGTATTGTGGAAATGGCAATTAATGCTAACTTAGCCTATCTCATGAATGAGACCCTAGCCAAGGAGGTGATTTTTGAAGACCAAATGGCCGATGGAACACTCATTGCATTTGACGACGTACAGACCCAAATTTCGATACAATTAAGCCGATAGCTATGGAAGACAACAACACCGTTCGATATTCAGATAAAGACTTAGCCGAGTTCAAAGCGTTGATTCAGGAGAAAATTGTTGTGGCTCAAGAGCATTTACAGCTGTTGAGGTCTGCCTATATGAACGACTTAAACAATGGAACCGACGATACCTCTCCTACCTTTAAGGCGTTTGAAGAGGGGTCTGAAACCATGAGTAAAGAGGCCAATACCCAGCTCGCCATCCGCCAGGAGAAGTTTATTCGCGATTTGAAAAACGCCTTGTTGCGCATTGAAAATAAAACATACGGCGTATGCCGTGTCACCGGAAAATTGATTTCTAAAGAGCGCCTCAAGTTAGTTCCTCACGCTACTTTGAGTATTGAGGCTAAAAACATGCAGAAGTAATTTGTTCTCTGTTTGTACCCCGCTTCAGCATTAATCACGGACATGTATTATTTAAGGGCGCGCCGCAGGCGCGCCCTTTTTGTTTTTGCGTTGATTCTGTCCGGAATTTTCCAGACGAACGCTCAAGTTCGGGTCGAAAAAAAGATCGAAAACCCCTCACTGACCCGGGTGCAAATCGATGCAGCAGCGCTGTATTTATTGGATATAGAAACGGGGCCAGGCAGCCAAATGTTTCTGGAGGGAAGATTTGATGGCGAATACAGCGCAAATCAATGGGTACAAGTTCAAGAGGTCGCACCTCATGTCTTGCTGATCCGCCCAAGCTTTCAACCGTTTTTCTCGCTTCCCAACGATAAATTGAGCGCCCACAAGGTTGTTTCGGCTTCGATGCATCTGGTTTTCCCTGAAGGTATGGATGTTGAAATTTTAGGGGCTGATGGCAAAGTTCAAGCGCGCGGAACTTACAAGAACCTGGTTATTGTGACCGGTTCCGGCGCGGTGGACCTCGAACAAACCAAGGGGCTGGTCGAGGTGAATACCACTTCCGGGCCCATCCGCGTCACCCATGCGGGTATGAGGCTAACTGCAGAATCCGTCTATGGGAAAGTACTGGGTCCCCCCTTGCCTCTGGGTTCTGGAAATACCCAGGCCAAGATACACAGCCAAACGGGTGACATCACTAGGGTGTGGAAGCCCGAATAATATGTATTTTTGCCAAGCCTATGAATACAAGAACCGTACCCCTACTTATTTTCTTGGTCCTATTTTTGGACCAAGCCGTTAAGTTTTATATCAAAACCAATTTTGTACTTGGAGAGTCCATCGATGTGTTCTCTTGGTTTCATATTGTTTTCATTGAAAATGAAGGAGCAGCTTGGGGGGCCAAACTCAGCGATTTGTTGCCTATATCTGACCGAACTGGCAAGCTAGCGCTTACTTTATTTCGCATTGTCGCCATTGGAGGGATCGGTTATTGGACCTATAATTCACTCAAAAAAGGAGCTAATTCCTGGCTGCTCACCGCTCAGAGCTTGATTCTCGCTGGAGCCCTTGGAAATATCATCGACTCCGTGTTTTACGGGCTTTTATTTACCGATTCTTGGGGTCAAATCGCTCAGTTTTTACCTCCAGTTGGCTACGAGGGATTCTTCCATGGCAAAGTAGTCGATATGATTTACTTTCCATTGATTGACACTACATGGCCCGAGTGGGTTCCCGTCAAAGGCGGGTCGCCCTTTCGATTCTTTGATGCAGTGTTTAACATAGCGGATGTGTCCATCAGCACCGGTGTAGGAATTCTGCTGGTTTTTGGATCAAAAGCATTCCCTAAGGAGGTAGAAAACAATCCAGAATCGGCTCAACAATAACCTAGTTAAATCGGTATATTTTTTTGGGCGTCAAGCAGTAGTCCAAGGGAATGTCTGTTGGAAAAACCTCCTCAAAGTCAGATTCCGCTTCAAAAAATGAGAGTCCGATTTTGATCACTTCAGGAGCGCATTGGCCTAAAAAACCATCGTACATCCCTTTTCCATACCCCACTCTATGGCCACGCCGATCAAAAGCCAGCAAGGGCACAAAAACCACTTCGAGTTGTGTGGGTTGGACTTCGATCCCAGAGACAGGCTCTGGAATGCCCCAGTCATTGATCGCTAAAAGGGTGCTGTCTTGAAGCAAGTAATGTTTTAATGTTTCCCCCACTACTTTGGGAATCACCACGGATTTGTCCCGGCCCATCAAGAGAGGCATCAAGGCGGTGGTGTCCACCTCGTTATTGGCTTCGATGGGCATAAATAAATGAAAGTATTCGGCGTCCCATATGGGCAACTCCAGGGCTTTTGTCGCTATGGCCAAACTCATCTGCTCAACTTCCTCTAGTGCTAGGGATTTCCTGAGGTGAAGGTACTTTGATCGAAGTTCTTTTTTTGTGGCCATAAATACAGGTACAAGGGTTAATAAAATTACCTTTTTTGTCGTTTAGCTCGGTCCCATGCCCTCAAATTCGGTAATTTTATACCCATGACACCTCCATTGATCGCCATACAAGTTCAGTCCCTTCCCGAGTCCCCTGGGGTGTATCAGTACTATGACGAAAAGGATACTATTCTGTATATCGGCAAGGCGATCAATCTAAAAAAAAGAGTCTCTTCCTACTTTAACAAGAATCAAGACAACGCCAAGACCCGCGTGTTGGTCTCAAAGATACGCCGCATTGCCCATATTGTTGTTCCTACCGAAACCGATGCACTGCTGCTCGAGAACAATCTGATTAAAAAATACAGACCTCGTTACAATGTATTGCTCAAAGATGACAAGACATTTCCTTGGATTTGCCTCAAGAAAGAATCGTACCCCAGAGTGATGACTACCCGCAAAGTTATTCGCGACGGTTCTCAGTACTTTGGTCCTTACACCAACACCAAAATGATGTACGTATTGTTGGACCTCATCAAGTCACTGTATCCCTTAAGGTCGTGTACCCTTGATTTATCCCCGGATAAAGTGGCTATGGGCAAATACACCCCCTGTCTTGAATACCACATAGGAAATTGTAAGGCGCCCTGTGTAGGCAAGCAAACGCCGGAGGATTACGCCCAAGATATTCTAGCGGTTACCGCCTTGCTAAAGGGGCGCCTCAAAGAGGCGGTGGGTCACATGAAATTAAAGATGAAGCTGGCCGCGGAGGCGTTGGCCTTCGAGGAGGCTCAGAAATACAAAGAGCGCCTGGATTTGTTGTCTGGATACCAATCCAGGGCGACTGTGGTCAGTCCAAACATCACCCATGTCGATGTTTACAGTATTTTTTCTGATCAAACCCATGGTTACGTGAACTACATGGAAATTGCTCACGGCGCCATCATTAGAACCCATACCCTGGAACTCAAGAAAAGAATGGAGGAATCTGATAAAATACTGCTTGAAATGGCCATTGTAGCCATCAGAGAGCGTTTTCAATCAGCCGCTAAAACGCTGGTGCTTCCGTTCAAGGTGTTGGTGCCTGCTGGGTTACGCGTTGAGGTACCTCAATTGGGAGACAAGAAAAAATTATTGGACTTATCGCTGCGCAACGCCAAACACTACCGACAAGATCAACTGGCCCAACTGAAGGTTATCGATCCGCAAAGCCACAGCGATCGGATCTTGGCACAGTTGCAAAAAGATCTTAGATTGCCTAACCTGCCTATCCACATCGAATGTTTTGACAATTCAAACATACAAGGCAGCAACCCAGTGGCTGCTTGTGTAGTCTTCCAGCATGCAAAACCAGCCAAGTCTCAATACCGCCATTTTCATATCAAAACAGTGGAAGGCCCCGACGATTTTGCTTCCATGCGCGAGGTTGTCACCAGAAGGTATCGTCGGATGATGGAGGAAGGATCCTCCTTGCCACAGTTGGTGGTGATAGACGGGGGAAAAGGCCAGCTCAGCGCAGCTTTAGACGCATTTGACAGCTTGGGTATTCGCGGTAAAATAGCCATTATCGGAATTGCCAAACGCCTGGAGGAGATCTATTTCCCAGGCGATTCAGTGCCGATTTACCTGGATAAAAGATCTACGTCTCTGAAGCTTATCCAACAGCTGCGCAATGAAGCTCACCGTTTTGGCATCGCGTTCCACCGACAATTAAGGTCCAATGCCGCTTTGGGAAATCGACTGGAAACCTTGTCAGGAATTGGCGCTAAGACGGCTGAAAAGCTGCTGACTGAATTTAAATCAGTTAAACGCGTAGAGGAGGCTTCCCTTCAAGCCCTCGCGGATTGTGTAGGCATGGCCAAGGCTCAGTTGATCTACGAACAACTCAAAACGCCCGCTGATGCATAAAACGGCCCAGCGCTTTACCCAGTTATTCATCGCGACCCTAACAGTTGGGATACTCTTCACCTTACAGGAAATCAGCGCCCAAACTCAAAAAGCACCTCGCGATTTAGTAGTTCAATTAGATTCGTTTAAAGCGGCGGGGCACCAACCGAAGATAGGCCTGGTGCTCAGCGGAGGTGGCGCCAAAGGATATGCCCACATCGGCGTGTTGAAAGTATTGGATCAATACGGGATCCAAGTAGATTACATAGCAGGAACGAGTATGGGTGCCATGGTAGGCAGTCTCTATGCCTCGGGATACTCCGGTCAACAGATTGATTCTCTGCTAAACGCTATGGATATTAATGAGGTGGTGTATGACGCACTACCCAGATCAGCTAGATCTTTCTACGACAAAGAAGATGAAGCTCGTTATGCGGTTACTTTGCCCTTTGACCGTTGGAAACTCAGTTTTCCACAGGCGCTTTCAGGGGGACAAAAAATGTATAACGCCTTGTCTCGATTGCTGTTGCATGTGAGCCAAACGGATTCATTTGCCGAGCTACCCATTCCTTTTCTCTGTATGGCTACTGAGCTTTCTTCGGGCCAAGTCGCTGAGTTGACTCAAGGATATCTCCCCGATGCGGTGATGGCCAGCGGGGCATTGCCTTCTTTGTTTTCCCCAGTGCGTATCGATGATAAGACGTATGTAGATGGAGGTGTTTACGACAATTACCCGGTTGAAGCACTCAGGGCCAAAGGGGTGGATTTTGTGATTGGCGTGGATGTGCAGGATACCCTGAGAACAGCGGATGACCTGACCTCGGCCACGGCGATACTCAACCAAATCAACAACTACCGTTCAGTGCGCGCTATGAAAGTAAAATCGGGCCTGACCGATATTTATATCAAACCTGTACTAGAAGACATAGGAGTTGTCGATTTTTCCAAAATGCCCTATACCATTGCTCAAGGTAGTATAGCTGCAGCGCAGTACAGTGACATTTGGACTCGCTTGTCCGAGACCAATCCTAAAAAGACAACCACCTCAAGCAATCCCCCAGCGGTCCCAGAACTCAAGTTGGCTTCTATTGATGTGGAGGGTTTGAAAAACTACTCATTGCCATACGTATTGGGTAAATTAAATCTACCCATAGGGGTTTCCATGAGTTTTGCGTCTCTTGAGGCTGCGCTGGATCGTCTTTCAGCTACAGGAAATTTTGCGACTTTGCGCTACCGGATAAAAGGGGCGCATCAATCGGCTTCATTAATCTTACTGTTGACCGAAAATCCCGTAAAGCAAACCATTAGTTTTTCTCCTCACTACGATGCGTTAATGCGCAATGGTTTGTTGGTCAATCTGACGCAAAAAGGTGTGTTGGCTCAGGATGATGTATGGGCCATTGATTTAATCATCGGAGAACGCTTACGCTATAAAGCTGATTATTATATCGACAGAGGAGCTCAGATGACCTATGGACTCGGACAGCATTACTACCACGTACAGCAAAGTGTGTCGGGAAATCTACTAGAACATCGCTATCAAAGGCCAGGACTGTCGGCGTTGGGTTCTTTGGGTGTGGAGTTTAAAACGCTGGCCTCTGAAATATACGCTCAGTGGACGCTTAAGGACAAACATTTGCTCAGGCTAGGAGGGTCACATCAGTGGGTTTCTGCCAGAACCAAAACTAATCTGTCCGATTTAGGTCTTGAGGCACGAGAATTTTCCCGCACATCGTTTGAGGATGGCCATCATTTTTCCGCTTTTGGACTTTGGATGCTGGACGATTTAGACGATGCTTTTTTCCCCACTCGAGGTACCTCTTTACAGGCTAAGTACCACTGGTATGTAAAACCCGCTCAGTTTCAAGGCGCCTCAACCCCCTATGGTCGATCTGAGCTCAATCTTGTCCAAGCTATTTCATTGACCAGGTATGCAGCCCTGCAGTTAAGGGCAGGTACTGGTATGCGTTGGGGACAAAATTCAGCCCCTACTTTTGATTTCCTGTTGGGGGGTATGGGCGCCACCTCGATCAGTCCTGTGGTGCCTGTGCCGGGCATGGATTTTTTATCCTTCAGCTCACCTAACTACGCTTTGCTGGGCCTCCAAGGTCAGTACGAGACTTCGCAAGGAATGTACCTTTTGGCAGGATATCACTGGGTGCGATTGGGTTCAGATCCCTGGTTAAAGCAAAATCAGGAGCACGCCAATCAAACCATTCAGCGATGGTTTGTGGGTGCGGGAAGGCAGACCGTTGTAGGTCCTATTCAGCTTCATTTTGGCGGGCCTATGGGCGTTCGAGATTTGTCCCTCTTCTTCTCTATCGGCTTCCCGTTTTAAGCACTTCCATAATGATGTGTTAAATCCATCGTTAAAAGTTGTTAAATATTTTACAGAGGAAAATAGCGGTTGTAGCTTTGTTTTATGAGGGGTGGTTCCCTCAGAACTTTAAGTATTGGTTTTTCATCATTTAAAGTTTGGTTGGTTATTTAAGGAAGGCCCGGTTTTACCGGGCTTTTTTTATACAAGCCCGTTGCTAACTACCTTATTTTTCTATTTTTGTCCTTAACTATTGCTACATGATCCGTTGGACCGTTCTTATTTTGCTTTTGCTTCCTCTGGGTTTGAGTGCTCAGCAAAGCAGACAATCTTTCCAACACGGAGAGTGGCTTGAATTCAGGCTTCATTACGGAGTTTTTAACGCCAGTTACGCCACCTTTAAAGTGAGTGAGGAACGGTTTTTAAACAAACCTGTTTACCACGTGGTGGCTCATGGAGAAACCACAGGACTTGCCGCATTATTCTTCAAGGTAGATGACACCTACGAAACCTATTTTACCAAAAAAGATCATGAGCCACTCAAGTTTGTCCGCAAGGTCGACGAAGGGGGGTATACCATGGATCTAGATATTGTCTTTGATCACGCAAGGCGTAAGGCGGTATTAACGGACCATAAAAAAAACAAACAGCTGTCTTTTGACACAAAAAAAGGAATCCAAGATCTAGTAAGTGCTTTTTATTATTTGCGCGACCATTACCAGACCAAAGATCTTTATGTCGGCAAGTTTTTGGAGCTAGATATGCTCTACGATGATGATGGTGTGACCCGATTTAAGTTGGAATATTTAGGACGTGAGGTTTTGCGCACAAAGTTTGGCAAAGTATCTTGCCTCAAGTTTCGGCCCTATGTGCAGTCCGATCGGGTATTTAAGGAACAGGAAGCTCTGACGCTTTGGGTATCCGACGACGAAAATAGAATTCCTATTCGAATAAAAGCTGATCTGGTAGTAGGTTCGTTGAGGGCTGACTTAAATCAGTACGCTAAATTGAAACATCCATTTGAAGTAATCCACGAATAAATGCGCTTAAAATCTACATTTCTTTATGCCCTTTTGCTGGGGATATTTATTTCTTGTGGAAGCAAAGAAGAAAAGCAACCCGAGATCCCAGAAAAGCCCAAAGACAGTATTTTTTACGGGTTTAACTTCAATCACTTTGAAGTAGTGCGCGACACCGTTCGCGATGGGGATAGTTTCGGAGCGATCATGGCACAACATCAAGTCGCTTACCCTGAAGTTCACGCAGCTACTCAAAAAGAATACCGAGAAATTTTTGACGTGCGTCGATTAAGGCAGGGACAGCCCTACGTTATCTTAAAGTCTAAGGACAGTATACAAAAGCCACAGGTCTTTATCTATGAGCGAGACAAAATCAATTTTTCGGTTATTGATTTTAGAAAGGAGCTCAAAGTCTACAGCGAACAAAGAGAGATCACTACCCATATGCGTGAAGCTTCTGGCGTGATCAATAGTTCTTTGTCTGAGACCATTTTAGATCAGGGTATGGACTACGATGTCACCCATAATTTGGCCTCAATCTACGCCTGGACGATTGACTTTTTTCAGCTCCAGGAAGGGGATCGATTTAAGGTGATCTATGAAGAGCGTTTCATCAAGGACAGTACTTATGCAGGTATGGGTCCCATTAAGGCCGCTGTGTTTGAACACGCGGGCAAAACCTACTACGCTTTCCGGCATCAAGCGGACAAAGACCAGAATTACGCAGAATACTTCGATGAAAAAGGAAATAACTTGAGAAGGGCTTTTTTGCAGGCGCCTGTAAATTTTTCCCGAATTTCATCGAGATACAACCTGAAGCGAAAAATCGCTTTTTATGGCAATAAAGTGCGCCCCCACTTAGGGACGGATTACGCTGCGGCAGTAGGCACCCCTATTTTGGCTACAGCCAATGGAAAGGTTATTGAGTCGTCATTTACTTCGGCCAATGGTAATTATGTGAAAATCAGACATAACAGCACCTATACTACCCAGTATTTGCACATGAAAAAACAAAATGTGCGCAAAGGCCAATCCGTCAAACAAGGCGACATCATCGGTTGGATTGGCATGACAGGAAATACCTCAGGCCCTCACGTTTGCTACCGTTTTTGGAAAAATGGCCGCCAAGTAGATCCGCTCAGGGAAAAATTGCCGATGTCCAATCCACTTCCTTCAGGGAAAAAAGAAACCTACCTAGCACAGATTGATTCAATTAAGCAGGCATTAGATCAAATTCAATACTCCGAATAACCATACGACATGAAGTTACCTAGAATTAACCCAACATCAACGGCTGCCTGGAAGGCCTTGGAAGCACATTTTCAAACGCGTCAAGCGGATCGCATATCGGACTTATTTGCCCAAAATCCCAATCGCGTAGCCCAATATACAGCCCAGTGGAATGGGTTCACTTTGGATTACTCCAAAAACAGGATAGACGATACCGCTAAAAAACTCTTGTTGGAGCTGGCGCAGCAATGTCAGTTAAAGGAAGCCATGCAAGGTTATTTTGGAGGTTCTCCCATCAACGAGACGGAATCACGGGCAGTCATGCACACGGCGTTACGCGCTCCAGCATCTGCTGATTCAAAAGTAGAGGGCAGCTCAGTAGCTGCTGAGGTTGAGGCGGTTAAAACCCAAATAAAGAATTTTTGCGACCAGATCATTTCAGGCCAAAAGAAAGGGTTTACCGGGAAGGCATTTACCGACGTGGTCAATATTGGCATAGGTGGCTCTGACCTTGGGCCTGTGATGGCTGTTGAGGCTCTAAAGTATTACCAAAATCACCTAAAAATACATTTTGTCAGCAATGTTGACGGCGACCATGTCTATGAGACCTTAAAGAGCCTAAACCCAGAGACTACCTTGTTTGTGGTGGTTTCCAAAACCTTTACCACTCAGGAGACCTTAAGCAACGCATTGACTGTTAAAAAGTGGTTTTTAAGTCACGCTTCCCAAAAAGACATCGCCTTACACTTTGCTGCGGTATCTACTAATACAGCTAAAATTGCTGAGTTTGGCATAGCTCCAGAGCACGTGTTTCCCATGTGGGATTGGGTAGGTGGTCGATTTTCATTGTGGAGTGCCGTGGGCTTAACCATAGCGCTATCTGTGGGGTATAATCATTTTGAAGCGTTTCTTCAGGGAGCCCATGAAATGGATAGGCACTTTGCTGAAACCCCTTTTGAGGACAATATTCCAGTGATTATGGCCCTCGTCAGTATCTGGTACAACAATTTTTATGGGGCCGAATCTGAAGCGATTATCCCGTATACTCAATACCTAAGCCGCTTTTCTGCCTACCTTCAGCAAGGAATAATGGAGAGCAACGGCAAATACATCGATCGTTCAGGAACCCGTGTTAACTACCAAACAGGCACCTTGATTTGGGGCGAACCCGGAACTAACTCTCAGCATGCTTTCTTCCAATTGATGCACCAAGGAACCAAGCTGATACCTACAGATTTCATCGGATTTAAAAAGCCGCTTCACGGAGATATGGACCACCACGACAAGTTGATGTCTAACTTTTTTGCCCAGACGGAAGCATTGTTTGTCGGTAAATCCAAGGCAGAGGTTGAAGCTGAATTTATCGCTAAGGGGGTGGATCTAGACAGCGTGGCACATATTATTCCATTTAAGGTTTTTGAAGGAAATAAACCCACCAATACATTGTTGATCGATCAATTGACTCCGGCCACCTTGGGATCTTTGATTGCGGCCTACGAACACAAGATCTTTGTGCAGGGGGTACTCTGGAATATTTTCAGCTACGATCAATGGGGAGTTGAGCTTGGCAAACAACTGGCCAACAGTATTTTATCCGATATTGACGGCAGCACTAATCACCCCCATGATGCCAGTACCCAAGCACTGTTAAAAGCCTATCAGAACAAATAGTCTTGTTTGATTCACAACAATAGTTAAGTAAAACTTAAATATTTAACATTTGGGTAATCTTTGCAACGGACTTAGTTGCGATCTTTGCGCCGTTAAATGGAATAATTAACTTAATTATTAAACATGAAAAAAATGTATTCGTTGATGGTAGCCCTTATGGTCTCTGCCATCGCATTTGCACAAACCACAGGTAAAGTGGTTGACGCAGAGAACAACCAACCTCTTCCTGGCGCTACAGTAGTGGTTAAAGGAACTAAAAAGGGAACCGTTACTGATTTTGACGGAAACTTTTCGATTGATGCCTCTACGGGAGACATGCTTGAAGTGTCTTTCTTGGGGTACGAGTCTGCAACAGTAGCCGCTTCTAATGGTGTAGTTGTTCGTTTGGCCATGTCCTTTAATGAATTGGGCGAGGTAGTAGTTACTTCAGGGGTGATTGACGTAGCTAAGGTGCGTGAAACTCCTGTAGCTGTGTCTACTATTTCTCCAGCAGAGATTTCACTAAAAGTGGGTAACCTTGAGTTTCCTGAAATCATGAACCGCACTCCAGGTGTATATGCTACCAAACAAGGTGGTGGATATGGGGATTCTCGTATCAACCTTCGTGGTTTTGATATGCGTAACACATCTTTCCTTATTAACGGACAACCTGTTAATGATATGGAAAGTGGTTGGGTGTATTGGTCTAACTGGCAAGGTCTAACCGATGTTGCAAGTGGTATCCAAATCCAAAGAGGATTGGGTGCATCTCGTTTAGCAGTTCCATCAGTAGGTGGTACTGTTTCTATATTTACTAAAGCTGCCGAAAAAGAACAAGGTGGTTCATTATCTCAAACTATTGGTAACGATGGTTACTCTAAAACTGCATTCGTTTACAATAGTGGTAAAAATGATAAAGGATGGGCAACCTCTTTATTACTTTCTAAATGGAGTGGAGATGGTTACATCTATGGAACTCAAGGTG
>JALQVG010000080.1 GCA_023260435.1 Flavobacteriaceae bacterium
GATTGATTTTATGGCTGATATAGCCACCACGGGGGTAATTGTAATCAGTGGACTAGCCCAAGGAGTGGATATATGCGCTCAATTGCAGGCCCAAAAAAACGGATTGCCAACCATCTCCTGTTTGGCCCACGGAATGCATCAAATTTATCCAGCTCACCACAAAAAACACATCCCGCTGTTACTGGAACAGGGTGGGTTGATCACGGAATATTGGTATGGGGAACGCGCTCAGCCCGCTCAATTTGTGCGCAGAAACAGGATTATTGCGGGCCTGTCCGAAGTGACTTTGGTGGTTGAATCTCCCCGAAAAGGAGGAAGTATGATCACGGCTCACCTGGCCAAATCCTATGAAAGAACGCTTTGTGCCGTTCCCGGAAGAACGGGAGACCTCAACAGTGCTGGGTGTTTGGATGTGCTGGCCAGACCTGATTACGCCCATCTAGTCAGGCACGCCGCCGATTTATTTCGCCATATGGGGTGGGATGATTTTGTGTTTCAGACCAGAAAACAGATGGTTCCTGAACTGAATTTGGCGCAACAAGATGTGTTGCGCGCCCTGCGCCAGCGAGGTCGGGCAACGGCAGACCACTTGTCTGTGGACACCCACAGGCCGGTGTCCGAAGTGATGGGGATATTATTGGGGTTGGAAATAGCGGAGGTGCTTTACCGAGCGGAAGGTGGGTGGTTTGTGCCCAAAACAGCTCGTCACTAGTACCCTAGTTTTTCGCGTACGCGATCCAGCACTCCTTGGGCGACCAATCGAGCTTTAGCCGCACCCACCGACAGGGCCTCATCGATCTCATTTGGGTGTTCCATATAGTGAGCAAATCGCGCTCTAGGCGCTGCAAACCGCTCAAGAACTGCGTCGAGCAGGGCTTTTTTTGCATGGCCAAATCCATAGCCTCCTGCCAAGTATTGGGTCCGCATTTCTGCGACCTGATCCTTATCGGCGATGTGTTGGTACAGGGCAAATACCGCGCAGGTATCCGGATTCTTGGGCTCTTCCAAGGGCGTGCTGTCGGTTAAGATGCCCATAATCTGCTTTTTTAGGTCTTTCTCAGGCAGGAAAATATCGATCGTGTTTCCTTTGCTTTTGCTCATCTTACCCCCATCAGTTCCGGGAATGTACATGGTATCCTCTTGAACCTTGGCCTCAGGGAGCACAAATGTTTCGCCAAACTGGGCGTGAAAACGCATGGCGACGTCACGGGTCATTTCCAAGTGTTGCAACTGGTCTTTACCTACGGGCACATAGGCAGCGTCGTAGATTAAAATGTCTGCAGCCATCAACATCGGGTAGCTAAACAAACCGGCATTGACGTCTTCAAGCCTGTCGGCTTTGTCTTTAAACGAATGAGCCAGGGTCAGTCTTTGATAGGGAAAAAAGCAGTTGAGGTACCAGGCCAGTTCAGTGACAATCGGCACGTCACTCTGTTTGTAAAACACCGTTTTGTCTACATCTAAACCAAAAGCCAGCCAGGTAGCTGCCGTGGCTCGGGTATTAAAACGCAACTGTTCAGCGTCTTTGATCTGGGTGAGCGAATGCAGGTCAGCAATAAATAAAAAAGAGTCGTTTTCCGGTTTTTGTGCCCAGGCCAATGCGGGTATAATTGCCCCCAAAATATTGCCTAAATGCGGGGTTCCAGTACTTTGAATGCCAGTGAGAATGCGCGCCATAACGTGTAAATGAATGGGCCAAATATAGGGATAAATTCCGATGACCGATTCCGACTTCATTTCACCGGGAGCGTTTTAGATGCCAATAAAAAATACTACCTTAGCTGACCTAAAAACAACGCCATGAGCAACGAAAAAGAAGCCAAGCTTAAAGCCCTGAAACTCACCTTAGACAAACTGGATAAGACCTACGGAAAAGGTGCGGTGATGATGTTGGGAGACACGGTCGCCCAAGAAGTTGAAGTGATTCCATCGGGATCGATCGGTTTGGATTTGGCCCTGGGAGTGGGTGGATACCCCAAAGGGCGCGTTGTTGAAATTTATGGCCCTGAATCATCAGGTAAAACTACCTTGACGCTTCACGCGATGGCCGAAGCTCAAAAACAAGGAGGAATTGCAGCATTTATCGATGCAGAGCACGCCTTTGATCGTTTTTACGCCCAAAAGTTAGGGGTAGACGTAGATAATTTAATTATTTCTCAACCGGACAATGGGGAGCAAGCCCTAGAGATCGCGGATAACTTGATTCGTTCAGGAGCTGTTGATATCGTGGTGATCGACTCTGTGGCGGCTTTGACTCCTAAGAGTGAAATCGAAGGGGAAATGGGAGATTCAAAAATGGGACTACACGCGCGTTTGATGTCTCAAGCTTTGAGAAAATTGACGGCCAGTATTTCTAAAACCAACTGTACGGTGATATTCATCAACCAGTTGCGAGAAAAGATCGGAGTGATGTTTGGAAACCCAGAAACCACTACGGGGGGTAATGCGCTTAAATTCTATGCCTCCGTGCGTTTGGATATTCGCAAATCTACTCAGATCAAAGACAATGACGGCAACGTAACCGGAAACAAGACTCGGGTGAAGGTGGTGAAAAACAAAGTAGCCCCTCCATTCCAAACCGCTGAATTTGATATTTTATACGGGGAAGGAGTTTCGTTGATGGGCGAGGTAATCGACTTAGGTGTCGAGTACGAAATCATTAAAAAGAGCGGTTCTTGGTTCAGTTATGGAGACACCAAAATTGGACAAGGACGCGACGCGGTTAGAGCGATGTTGATCGACAATCCAGAATTGTTGGAAGAACTTCAAGCCAAGATTGTTGAAGTAATCAAAGCGTTGCGCAAATAATCCAATGACGGTCGTAAATGGCGACCGGAAATAAACAGAACAGCAGATTATGGCGTGTGGTAATTGTGGAACTTCCTCAGACGGAACCCCAAGGGGCTGTCAAAACAACGGAACTTGTGGTACCGATGGGTGCAACAAGCTCACGGTATTTGATTGGCTAGCCAATATGTCACTGCCTGCTGAAGAAGCGGCTTTCGATTGCGTTGAGGTGCGCTTTAAAAACGCTCGAAAGGAATTTTACCGGAACGAAGATCGTTTGCCTTTGGCCGTAGGGGATGTTGTAGCTACTCAAGCCAAAGCTGGGCACGACATCGGCATCGTGACCTTGACAGGTCCTTTGGTGCGCATACAGATGGACAAAAAGAAGGTGGATTACAAGGACTCTAGTCTGTTTAAAATCTACCGAAAAGCCAACCAAAAAGACATTGAGATCTGGCAGAATGCCCGAAATCGAGAAGAAGAGATTAAGAAGGGAGCCAGAGAGTTGGCTATCGCCCTCAAACTGGAGATGAAGCTCTCCGATGTTGAGTTTCAAGGTGACGCCTCTAAGGCCACTTTTTATTACACCTCAGAAGAACGCGTGGATTTCAGGCAGTTGATTAAGGACATGGCCAAGGCCTTTAACATCCGCATCGAGATGCGCCAGATCGGCTTGCGCCAAGAAGCCCAACGTTTA
Source organism: Flavobacteriaceae bacterium (assembly GCA_023260435.1). Taxonomy (GTDB): domain Bacteria; phylum Bacteroidota; class Bacteroidia; order Flavobacteriales; family Flavobacteriaceae; genus MAG-120531. Next base: position 3,485 of record JALQVG010000080.1, read on the forward strand.
GGAGGCATCGGTTCCTGTGGGCGAGAATTGTGCTGTTCTACTTGGCTGACCGATTTCAGATCGGTAGGGACTGCTGCAGCCCGCTACCAACAGCTGTCGCTCAATCCCCAAAAGCTAGCCGGTCAATGCGGCAAGCTCAAGTGCTGCCTCAACTACGAATTGGATGTTTATGTGGACGCGCTCAAGGATTTTCCCGCGGCGGACACTAAGCTCAGGACCGAAAAGGGTATTGCGTATTGCCAGAAGGTCGATATCTTCAAAGAAAAACTCTGGTTTACGTACCGCGATGACCCAGCTAATTGGCATATGTTGACCAAGGAGCAGGTCTTGGAGATTTTGGAGAAAAACAAAAACCAAGAGACCATTGCTTCTGTGGAAGAATACGCTGCGGACAATGTCGTCAAGGTGGAAAAAGTGTTTGAAAATGTCGTAGGTCAAGACTCGTTGACCCGATTTGACGCCCCTAAGCGCGGAAAATCAAACAACAAACGCCGAAATAAATCTGGAAACGCCCCTCAGGGAGGCGCCCCAAACGCTCCCAAGTCGGCTCCAGGAAACAGAAATAATCCGAAGCCAGAAGGGGGTGCTCGTCCGCCGAGGCCAGAGGGGGAGCGCACTGCTCAAGCAGGTAGATCAAACCAAAAAGGCAGAAACAATGGCAGGAAAAGAGGGCCACAGCCGCCAAAACAAGCTTAAATATATAGCTGGTTTTTTGATGCTAGCGCTTACTAGCGCTTGCAGTGAAGGCGTTGTTTCTGCCGATATGACGGTCTTACCTGCAGAAGGATGGCCCATCAAACGGGTGGTTCAACACGCCTTTGATGTTCAAGACACGACCCAAACCTATGATTTAGAGTTAATCGTGCGTCATCGTCAGGATTATCCCTACAGCAATTTGCTTCTAGTCACCCAATGGTTAACCCCGGATGGCGCCACCCAAACGGATAGCTTAGCCTTAGATGTCGCAGATGCTCAAGGCCGATGGCTGGGTAAGGGCAAAGGTGCTTCGATTACCACTAAATGGTTGATTAAGGAAAATCAGCCGCTAGAAGCGGGCAAGCACGTTTTGCGCATCCGTCACGTGATGAGACAACTAGGCGCTCTTGAAGGCCTAGATCCACTCCCTGCCGTAGACGCAGTAGGATATACCTTGTTTAACAACACCGATGAAAAAGAAGCAAATCATTGATTTTATGGCCTCTCTAAAAGAGGCATTTACCCCGAGAAAGACGCCCCCTGCGGCGGTTCAACGCTGGTTGTGGCGCTTCTTTTTTGGCGGACTAGTACTCTTGGCTGTATTGTTTACTCTGGCGGCTTATGGATTGCTGGGGCCAATGCCTGGTTTTGAGCGATTGGAGAATCCGAACAGCAATCTGGCCACAGAGATCATCAGTGCCGACGGAAAGACACTGGGAACTTTTTACTTAGATGAAAACCGAAGCCCGGTGCGCTATGAGGATTTGCCCCAAGAAATGGTTGATGCCCTGATTGCCACTGAGGACAGCAGGTTCTTTGATCATTCTGGGGTGGATGCGATCGGCACCTTGCGCGCCGTCGTATTTTTAGGGACTCGCGGGGGCGCGAGCACCATCACCCAGCAGCTGTCAAAACTGTTGTTTACTGAGAAGGTCGCGCGTTCAAAACCGGGGCGCATCCTGCAAAAGTTTAAGGAATGGGTGATTGCCGTGCGCTTGGAGCGTCAGTATACCAAAGAAGAGATCATCGCGATGTACCTCAACACCTATGACTTTGGCAATAATGCCGACGGGATCAGATCTGCTGCATTGACCTATTTTGGCAAAGAGCCTAAAGATTTGTTGGTGCAAGAGTCCGCTATGTTGATCGGAATGCTCAAAAACTCCTCGCTCTACAACCCAAGACCAAACCGCAATCCAGAAGGGACACTGCGCAGAAGAAATGTTGTGTTGGATCAGATGGAAAAATATGGATTTATTGAGGATGACGCCTTGGACTCCTTGCAACAAATCCCTTTAAATTTGAATTACAACCCTCAGTCTCATCAATCGGGATTGGCTACTTATTTCAGGATGCACCTCAGGGATTTCCTCAAGGATTGGATCGAGAAGAACCCCAAGGAGGACGGATCTAAATACAACCTCTACCTGGATGGACTAAGGGTGTACACCACGATTGATTCACGCATGCAAGAACACGCAGAGGAGTCAGTTACAGAGCATTTAAAAAATGTTCAAGCCACGTTTAACAAACAAAATACCCCAGAGAAAAACAAGACGGCTCCTTTTTCAGGCGTGAGCGCTGAGGAGATTAACCGCATCGTGCAGACAGCGATTAGAAGGTCTGAACGTTGGTTTGCGATGAAGGCAGAGGGTAAGTCTGAATCGGATATATTGGCCAGTTTTGACCAGCCCAAGGCGATGCGCGTTTTTGACTGGAAGTCTCCTGAATACGAGCGAGACACGGTGATGACTCCGAAGGATTCCATTATTTACTACAAGTATTTTATGCGGGCGGCTATGATGTCGATGGAGCCTCAAACCGGTCATATCAAAGCGTGGGTAGGCGGCATCAACTACCGTCATTTTCAGTACGACAACGTGTTCCAAGGATCGCGTCAAGCGGGTTCCGTATTTAAACCTTTTGTCTATGCGGCGGCCATCGATCAGTTAAGGCTTTCGCCTTGTGATGTTCGTCCAGACACCCAATACTGTATTGCACCGGGGAAACACAACAATATTGAAGCGTGGTGTCCTCGAAATTCCGGGGAGGAATTCACCGGGGAGATGATGACTTTGCGCACCGCTTTGGCTAGATCGGTCAATTCGATTACCGCTCAAGTAATCGATCAAGTAGGGCCAGAGCCCGTGGTTCAGTTGGTGAAAAACCTCGGGATACGCAATACTATTCCTCCTGTGCCTTCTATTGCTCTTGGTACGGCCGACATCAACGTGATGGAGATGGTTGGGGCCTACAGCGCGTTTGCCAACAAAGGGGTTTATGTAAAACCCGTGGCCATTACCCACATCACGGATAAAAACGGCCGTGTTCTTTATCAGTACACTCCAGAGACCAGAGATGTGCTCAGTGAAGATGTTGCTTATGCGGTGGTCAATCTTTTGGAAGGGGTGACCCAGGGTGGTTCTGGAGCGCGTCTGCGCACAGAGGGGGCAGAAGCCTACCGCGTGGATTATCAAGAAATGGCCACAGGGTATCCTTGGAAATTTACCAATCCCATCGCTGGAAAAACGGGAACTACTCAGAACCAAAGCGACGGTTGGTTTATGGGGATGGTGCCTAACCTAGTAACAGGCGTTTGGGTAGGAGCGGAAGATCGGGCTACCCATTTCCGGTCGATTACTTATGGACAAGGAGCTGCACTGGCCCTGCCGATTTGGGCCAACTATATGCGCCGCAATTACAACCTACCTGAACTAGGGGTTTCTAGCGGAGCATTTCAACGTCCGGCAGTCATGTCCATCGAGGTGGATTGTCGCAAGCAGGCAGCCGCAGAAGCTGTTCTAGTCGATGAAGACGACGACTTAGAAGAGTTTTGATCAGCGCATAAAAAAACCCGCATTAAGCGGGTTTTTTTAGGACTTAAGGCGATTAACCTTGTAGCGATGCGCTGAGGTATTCTCGGTTCATGCGGGCAATGTTCTCCAACGAAATTCCTTTTGGGCATTCGATCTCGCAAGCTCCTGTATTGGTGCAGTTTCCGAATCCCTCTAAATCCATTTGTTTGACCATATTCAGCACGCGTGTAGTCGCTTCAACCTTACCTTGTGGCAGGAGGGCGTATTGAGATACTTTGGCCGACGTAAAGAGCATGGCTGAGGCGTTTTTGCACGCAGCGACACAAGCCCCACAACCGATGCAGGCGGCAGCGCTAAACGCATCGTCAGCGTCGTGTTTAGGCACTAAAATAGCATTGGCATCCGTAGTGTTTCCTGAGGTGTTTACCGAAACATAGCCTCCGGCTTGTTGAATGCGGTCAAAGGCAGAGCGATCGACGATCAAATCTTTGATCACTGGGAACGCTTTAGCGCGGAATGGCTCAATGTCGATGGTGTCACCGTCTTTAAACATGCGCATATGCAGTTGGCAAGTGGTGACCAGACGATCTGGTCCATGTGGCTCTCCGTTGATCTGCAAAGAACAAGAACCGCAAATACCTTCACGGCAGTCGTGGTCAAATTCCACAGGCTCTTGTCCCTGGAGGATGAGTTTGTTGTTGAGCACGTCCAGCATTTCTAAAAAGGACATATCTGGTGAGATGTCATCAATCGAGTAGGTCACAAATTGACCTTTAGACGATGCGTCTTGTTGACGCCAAATGTTGAGTGTAAGCTTCATGTCCTTATCTTATTTATAGCTTCTGGCCTTAACTTTAATGTTTTCGTAGATGAGTTCCTCTTTGTGAAGTACAGCGTCTTTAGGAGCTCCTTTGTATTCCCAAGCAGATACAAAACGGAAATTTTCGTCGTCGCGCAATGCTTCTCCTTCTTCTGTTTGGAACTCTTCACGGAAGTGACCGCCACACGATTCGTTGCGGTTTAGCGCGTCTTTGGCAAATAACTCACCAAGTTCCAAGAAGTCAGCTACACGTAGTGCTTTTTCCAACTCTTGGTTTTTTCCGTTTACGGTGCCCGGAATTTTCACGTTTTTGTAGAAATCTTCACGCAGGGCGGCAATTTCTTCGATCGCTTCTTTCAAGCCCTGTTCGTTTCTCGCCATACCGCATTTATTCCACATGATTTTACCCAGTTTTTTGTGGTAGTAGTCGACAGGGTGAGTTCCATTGGCGTTGACCAAGGCCTCCATTTGTGCGCGAACGGCTTGTTCAGCAGCCTCAAACTCTGGAAGATCGGTAGATATTTTTCCGGTGCGGATGTCTTTGGATAAGTAATCGCCAATGGTGTAGGGCAACACAAAATATCCATCGGCCAATCCCTGCATCAACGCAGAAGCTCCTAATCGGTTGGCTCCGTGCTCAGAGAAGTTAGCTTCCCCGGCGGCATAACATCCAGGAATGGTGGTTTGTAAGTTGTAGTCCACCCAAAGTCCACCCATGGTGTAGTGCACCGCAGGGTAGATCATCATCGGGGTTTTATATGGGTTTTGATCTACGATCTTTTCGTACATCTGGAACAGGTTTCCGTATTTGGCCTCGACTACTTCCTCACCTAGACGGCGAATAGTCGCCTGGTCGGCATCCTTGATCCCCATCACCAAAGATTTCTCTTTTCCGTAGCGCATGATCGCAGAACCGAAGTCCAAATAAACAGCTTCACCCGTTTTATTTACGCCAAATCCAGCGTCGCAACGCTCCTTGGCAGCGCGTGAAGCCACATCTCTAGGAACAAGGTTCCCGAAGGCTGGATAACGGCGCTCCAAGAAATAATCTCTGTCCTCTTCTGCTAAGTCGGTTGGTTTTAATCTGCCTTCGCGAATAGCTTGGGCATCTTCCAATTTAGCAGGCACCCAAATACGTCCGTCGTTTCTCAATGACTCAGACATCAAGGTCAATTTAGATTGGTGATCACCAGATACCGGGATACAGGTCGGGTGAATTTGCGTAAAGCAAGGATTGGCAAAATAAGCTCCTCTTTTGTGGGTTTTCCAGGCAGCGGTGACGTTGGAACCCATCGCATTAGTCGACAAGAAAAACACGTTTCCGTAACCACCAGAGGCGATAACCACCGCGTGTGCACTGTGTCTTTCCAAGGCGCCAGTCACTAGGTCGCGAGCGATGATGCCTCGGGCTTTGCCGTCCACCAATACCAAGTCAAGCATTTCATGTCGGTTGTACGACTTGATTTTCCCACGGTTGATCTGGCGGTTCATGGCCGAGTATGCACCCAGTAAGAGCTGTTGCCCGGTTTGGCCTTTGGCGTAAAATGTTCTGGAAACCAACACCCCTCCAAACGAACGGTTGTCGAGTTGTCCGCCGTAATCACGGGCAAATGGGACACCTTGAGCCACACATTGGTCGATGATGTTGGCAGATACTTCAGCAAGGCGGTACACGTTGGCTTCACGAGCGCGGTAATCCCCTCCTTTAACGGTGTCGTAAAACAGGCGGTAGGTGCTGTCTCCGTCTCCTTGATAGTTTTTAGCGGCGTTAATCCCCCCTTGAGCAGCAATAGAGTGCGCTCTTCTTGGAGAATCTTGGAAGCAAAAAGTCTTCACGTTATAGCCTAATTCAGCTAAACTCGCTGCGGCAGAGGCCCCCGCTAGACCAGTCCCCACCACGATGATGTCGATATTGCGCTTATTGGCCGGGCTGACCAGCTCAATTTCATTCTTATACTTCGTCCACTTTTCGGCCAATGGCCCTTCAGGGATTTTCGAATCGAGTACGCTCATAGTCATTAAGAATTAAAGTGGTGGAATAAGGCGATAAAGATGAATCCGAGCGGAATCACGATCGCATAGGCTTTGGCAAAACCGGTGAGGGCTTTGCTGTATTTGTTGTTCCAGCCCATCGACTGGAAGGAAGAGGCAAATCCGTGGTATAAGTGCAACCCTAAGAGCACAAACGAGACGACGTAAAGACCTACTCGCACTGGGTGATGGAATTTTTCAACGGTTTCATGGTAGTAACGCGTTGGATCTTCAGGATGAGCAGCTACGTATTTGTACACCATTTCAGGAAGCCAAAAGTCGCTCATGTGCAACACCAAAAAGGCGAGAATTACAGCACCGCTGAGGATCATATTTCTGGAAGCCCAAGCTGCATTTGCGCTGCCGTTGTAGTTTTTGTAGGCTACAGGCCGCGCTTTTTTGTTCTTCAATTCCAAAACAATGCCCATCACAAAGTGCACGATGACCCCAGCGATCAACACCGGCTGCATCAACAGCTGTACCAGCGGGTTGTACCCCATGAAATGGGAAATTTGGTTAAACACGTCTTCAGAGAACACCGAAGTCAGGTTCATCGAAAAGTGCATGGCCAAAAAAAGGACCAAAAACAGGCCGGATAAAGCCATCACAACTTTTCGGGCAATTGAGGAAGTTCTTCCGCTCATTTTGTTTCAAATTTTGATGCAAATTTAGAACAGAACGACTTCATCGCCAAGCGTTCTGGCCAATAATTCTGGGTTTAAAATAGGCCTCTTATCCCAAGGATTGAAGGTACTTTTTTGGGGTGGTTCCGTACTTCTTTTTAAAGGCAGAAATAAAGTGACTCGCAGTGCTGTAGCCGATTTTCAACCCTACTTCGTTGACGTTGTGCACCCCTGAGTTCAGCATCTTTCTGGCGACATCCATCTTGTAGTCAAACAAAAAACCGTACACGGTGTCCCCGTAAATTTGCTTAAATCCTTCTTTGAGCTTCTTAAGGCTTAGCCCAATTTCATCGGCCAATTCCTGCAGTCCAGGGGGTTCTGCCATACGGCTGAGCACTATTTCTTTGGCTTTTCTGATTTTGCGCACATTGTCTTCGTCCGCTAAAAACGGGCATTGAGCGCTGTCCGGGTCCTCGGAGGGGTTAAAATACAGGGCCATCAACTCGTATACCTTGGCTTTGAGGTACAGAGATTTCATGGGGCCGGTAATCGATGAACTCATCATTTGGCTCAACAAAACGGCAATCGACGGAGGTATGGGCTCTTGGGCGTAGTGTTTCTGATCCTTGTTTTCCGGCCTGAGGAATGGAATTTGTTGGGCCTCACTGCTGAACAAGGCGTGGAACTGTCTGAGCTGTAAAAGTACGCTCAACAGCCAGGTGCCCGGAGGCACCACGATGTGCAATGGCAAATCCTGCTGGGTGTTGTACAACAATATGGATTGCTCTTCATGGGCATTTAGGGTGTAATTCCCTTGGTTAAACACCCATTGTGCCTGCCCTTTTAAACAGAAGTGAAACTGCACATAAGTCTTGTCAACATGACGCAGAACTGTCTGATTTTCAGTGGATTCATTGCTGATTTTTAAGAGGATAAAACCGGGTTCTAACACGATTTCCTCCCAGGGTCCTAGAGCGGTATTTTTATCTTCCATAATTGTTTTTTTCTCGAGTTTATTTAGAACATATCTAAATAAATCCTGAAGCAGGGTGTTGTTTTACCCAATAAAATTAGGGATTTTACTCCTTTTATATCCCAAAAAGGGCAAATATCACTTCTGTCGATACAAAAAGTACTTCTAGCGTTATTTTTATCTGTTTTACCCCTGTATTTTTGTGTCCGAATTCAGCGCCCCTTAAACGCGCCCTATGAAACAATACCACCTCTCCAAGCACCAGACATTTTACTGTGTGGGTACCAATTACCAGAAGGCCGATGCGGCTGTGCGCGGACAGTTTAGTTTAAACACTCCTCAGATCGAGCAGTTGCTCAGCGCTGCTAAGGCACAAGGCATCGATGGTTTGTTGGTGATTTCTACCTGCAACAGAACTGAACTGTTTGGTTTTGCCCCTCAAAGTCAGGTGTTGGTGGAGCTGCTGTGCGCCCATTCGGGGGGATCGGTGGACGAATTTTTAAAAGCTTCGTACTGCCATAAAAACCGATCCGCCATCGACCATCTTTTTCAGGTAGGCACTGGATTGGACAGTCAGATCTTGGGCGACTTTGAGATTATTGCCCAAGTAAAAAGCGCCTTTAAGCAGGCGAGACAAGCCGGTCTGGCCAATCCTTTTATCGAGCGTCTGTGCAATGCGGTGATCCAAGCCTCGAAACGCATCAAAAATGAAACGGAGATATCCAGCGGAGCCGCTTCGGTTTCATTTGCCTCTGTGCAGTACATTTTAAACCACGTTCCAGATATCGATCAAAAGAAAATTTTGTTGTTTGGCACGGGCAAGATCGGCAGGAACACCTGCGAAAATTTGATCAAACACACCCCGAACACACAAATCACCCTGATCAACCGCACAAAAGACAAAGCGGAACAGTTGGGGGCAAAACTTCATGTGGCCGTCAAGGATCACGGACAGTTGCCTGCGGAAATCCGCAACGCAGATGTGTTGGTGGTGGCGACAGGAGCTGTGCGTCCCACAATTTCCAAAGAGATCGTTTTTAACAAGAAACCCCTCTTGATTTTGGATTTATCGGTACCCAAGAATGTGGACGCCAATGTGTTGGAATGTGCCGATGTGCGGTTGGTTCACCTCGATGAACTCTCGCAGATCACCGATGAAACCCTAGAGCGCCGCAAAGCACATGTACCTCAAGCTCAAGAAATAATCGCCCAAGTGCAACAGGAATTTAACCAGTGGTTGGAGACTAGAAGATTTGCCCCGGTGATTCAAGCCTTGAAGGCGAAACTCAAAACCATGCAGGAAGAGGAGCTGGATTTTGTACACCGCAAAAATGGAGGTGATGCGCAAACCGCTGTGGTGGTCAGCGATCGGTTGATCCAGAAAATCACCAAGCAGTTTGCCGAGCATTTAAAACACAACGACACGGATCCCCAGCAAAGTTTGGCGGTGATTCAACAAGTGTTCAAAATAGAAGAGATCCATGGCTGAACCGATTCGCATCGGAACGCGCGATAGCGCACTGGCCTTGTGGCAAGCTGAGGCGGTACAACAAGCCTTGGAAGCCTTGGGGCACCGAACTGAATTGGTGCCCGTAAAGTCTGAGGGCGACCTTAAACTGGACAAACCGCTTTACGCTTTAGGAATTACTGGGGTGTTTACCAAGGTGTTGGACATAGCCCTACTCGAAGGCAAAATCGATATTGCCGTGCACTCCATGAAGGATGTACCGACCCAACTAGCCGTTGGACTGGAGGCCTTGGCGGTCTTACCCAGAGCGAGTACCTTAGATGTTTTGGTGCACAAGGGGGACGGACTGAATAAACCTCAAAGAACCATTGCCACGAGCAGTTTGCGCCGCAAGGCTCAATGGCTCGCCAAATACCCCAACGACATTGTGGTCGATATCCGCGGTAATGTGCCTACCCGTTTGCAAAAGCTGCAAGACAGCGATTGGGACGGGGCGATCTTTGCCCAAGCGGGCTTAGAGCGCCTGGGGTTGGCGCCTGAGTTTGTGGAACCGCTTACCTGGATGTTGCCGGCGCCAGCCCAAGGGGCTGTGATGGTGGTGGGCCGTCAGGACCAGCGCCAGATCGCCCAGACCCTGAGACAGATCAGCGATGCGGATACCGAACGCTGTACCTGGGTGGAACGACAATTTTTGCGCACCCTGGAAGGGGGATGTACGGCACCGATTGGCGCATTGGCCCAGATAGAAGGAGATCAACTCCTGTTTAAAGGATGTGTGCATGCTTTAGACGGAAGCCAGTTATACGAAGTTACTGAGGCATTTGGCAAAACAGATCGCTACGATATGGGGTGTAAAGCAGCCACAGAGCTACTTGCCCAAGGGGCCGATGATTTGATCGCCCAAATAAAAAGGCAGATGCGCCAGAATACCTAGGAATAAACACAGAGATGAGCTCCCCAATAAAGACACAAAACCCTCCGCTGCTGCTTTCGACCCGCGCTTTGCGCAAAGGGGAGAGGCAAGCCCTTGAAGACCTGGGTTTTGACGTCTTGGTGCAGCCCAGTGTTGCTGTTAAACACCTCGCTTTTGATATGCCCCAAGGGTGGAATCAGGCGGTGTTTACCTCCCAACACGCCGTGGCTTCTTTTGTCAAACACCCACAGGCAGAAAAGCAAATCGCCTTGGGTCGTGTGGCCCATTGTGTGGGAGCGCTCACCCAAGAAGCTGCTGTCAAAGCAGGTTTTCGCCCGGGACACCGGGCGGACAAAGCCAGCGACTTGGCCACCCTTTTGATTGAACAGCCCCAAATGGGTTCGCTGTATTTTTTTTGTGGCGACAAACGACTGGCCGTTTTGCCTACCCGTTTGGCTGAGGCCCAAGTAGATTGTCCAGAACGCGTGGTTTATCGATCCAGACCGAAGTCTAC
>JALQVG010000012.1 GCA_023260435.1 Flavobacteriaceae bacterium
CGCGAAATTCCCACCTGTACCGAACTTGTTTCGCGTATCCATCGGAGGGGTGCCTGAAAGGCGGGGTGGCAAATACCACCTCCACGGTCCATCCTCCGACTTCAACTCCATCACCGTAGTAAATTTGGGCTCCTCCTGGAGATAGAAGCAATACGTTGGCCGCTTTTTTTCCTTGTGTACGGTCTTTGTCAAAAGCATCTCCATCATCGTGAGAGTCGATGTAGTTTAATAATCCTTTTCCTTGGTGGGTCGTTTGTAGGTAGTTGTTTTGTTCAGAAAATAGAGCTTCATAACCTTTTTTTGCTTCGTGTTTAAAGCCAAAATGAATCATGGCGTTAAAGCCAAATTGGTAGTAATCCACTATTTTATCCCCAAATGAATAAGCTGTTCCTCCTGCTGGATGATAGCCGTACACTTCTCCTACCATGTAAAAAGGTGTTTCGCCAAATGTTTGCTCTGGATGGTCCGCTCTCCACTGACTCAATGCCCAGGAGGATTGTTCATATAACATGGTCCACGCATCTTCAGAAGCGTGTTTAGCGGTATCTACCCTAAATCCATCGACGCCTAACTCACGTACATAATCTGTGAGCCACTTCACAATGTACGCTTTTGGACTTCTCGGATAACCTGTGCGCTTGAAAAACGCTTCAAGTTCCTCTACTTCTTGAGCCAATCTGCCTTCAGCAGTCCATTTTTCAACCAAAGAGACCGGCAGCATTACAGGTTCATTGGACTCGGTGATGATGTCCGGTAGATTGGCCACTAGGGTACATGCAGTGGTGCCTTGGTAGTTTTGAAAGTCACATACAGGGCTTAATCGCACCCAATCGCTAGGCCATGCAGCATCCATATCGGTAACAGGTCCTGTGTGGTTGAGGACGGCATCAAGTACTACCCTGATTTGATGTTTGTGTGCCGTGTCAATCAGGTTTTTTAAGTCCTCCATAGTCCCAAAATTGGGGTCAATGGTTGTCCAGTCTTTGGCCCAATACCCGTGATAGCCATATGTTAGACCAGTACCTTCATCTGTAGCTCCATGTATTTGCTCTACAACTGGAGTGAACCACAACGCATTAACGCCCAATTCATCGAAATAGCCAGATTCTATTTTCTGAGTAATTCCTTGTAAATCACCGCCTTCAAACCCGCGAAGTACCGCGGTCTCTTTTTCTCTTGAAAAATTGACATCATTGCTGTTGTTTCCATTGTGAAAACGATCGGTCAGCATAAAGTATACAGTAGCTGCCTCCCAATCAAAAGGATAGGTAGTGTTGATTTCTTTTTGAACAGGTTGGCAACCCACCACCGTAATGGCGGTGATTAAAAGCAGAAAAAAGTGTTTCATGGGATTATTGTTTTCTGTTGAGTACACGGTAAGATTCGTAGCATTCGCTGATGGCATCTAGAATCTGAAGGTCATTAGCGGTAGCAATAAATGATTTTGAATAGTTGCAGTTGGTCAATATGTCTTCTATGTCCACTTTTTCCAATCCAAGTAGTTCTTGAAGCGTGAGTCGGTCAAATTTTGAAGCCAATAAATCATTAATCGCATCGTCTTGTTTCATTTGTTGAAGCTGACGCATTTTGCGGGGCTGTTTGCCAAATATGTTTCGCAATAAATCTGCTGGATTTAATATGGCACCCAACACTTTGGAAGCAGCATTTGGTTTTCTCGACCCTGCTTCATAACCTACTGAAAGCCCTGAAATGCTGTACTGAAATGCATCTTCCACAGGAAGTCTACGCACATCTATTTCTAGATAACCGGTTAGCTGATAGGGTTTAAGCACTACTTCTTCCAAGGCATAGGCGAGTTCAGTCAGTTCGATGGTATTATCAAATCGAAACATGTCTGAAGTTACCCTAACTTTTAGAGGTTTAAAGCCTAAATAGGAGAGGTATAAAGTATCGTTGGCTTGGGCTGTCAGGGTGAAACGTCCTTCTTGGTCTGTAATGGTTCCTTTGATTTGCGTGAGGTTAATCACGTGAACCGCTGACATGGACTCCTTGTTCTGTGCATTGATCACCTGGGCCTTGACCGTCATAGATGTTTCTTGGCTCCAGAGTAAACCTGAGGTAAATACGAATAGACAAAGGGCAATAAAAGGCCTCATTCAGATGATTTAGGCCTTAAAGATAGGCACTGGGCATGAAAAAATACCCAGTGCACTACTTTTTAGGATTATTTAACCAAATCCCTGTCTGCGTTTGCTTTTTTTAGCTGGATCAAACTCGAATTTCTTTTTCTTGTCAAATCCGCCTTTTCCTTGGTAGCCACCTTTGTCAAATGAAGGTTTTGATTTTTTAAATCCGGGACGATCAAAATCTCTTTTGCCTTTCGGTTTGCCTTTGAAATTACCCGGTCCTTCTGTAGATACTTCTACATTGATAAAGCGACCGTCTACTTTGAATTCGTGGAACGTTTCTAGAATAATGTCTTTGGCCGTTGTGTCGGAATTAAAGAAGGAAAAACTGTCTTTGACATCTACTTTGTAGACGTCATCTTTTCCAAGTCCCACAGTGTCTCTGATGAAATCCTTTAGGGTTCCCCAGTTAAATCCATCTCTAGAACCGACATTGATAAAGTAACGAACGCTATCTGCGTTGCTGCTGTATCCTTCAGACCGTTCCGCTCGATCTCCTCTATCCGAGGGTTCGGAGGCATTGAGATCTCTTGTTTTGTTGTAATAGTTATAGAAGCGACCGAATTCGACAGAAACGATTTTTTTGATCAATTCTTCTTTGGTCAATCCGTCCAAAACTTCATTGATTTTGGGTAGATATTCATCTACATCATGATTGATTTCCGTGTTTTTAATCTTATTGGCCAAAGCAAACAACTGTATTTCACATATTTCCATTCCAGTAGGAATGTTTTTCAGGGTGAACTTCTGTTGGATGATTTTTTCAATATGGCTGATTTTTCTCAGTTCAGAGCGAGTGACAATCACCATAGAAACACCTTCTTTACCCGCTCTACCAGTTCTTCCAGATCGGTGGGTATAGGTTTCTATTTCATCAGGTAATTGGTAGTTGATCACGTGGGTGATGTCATCGACATCGATTCCTCGAGCTGCTACATCGGTAGCCACTAACATCTGTATTTGTTTCTTTCTAAAAGAGCTCATCACCAAATCCCTTTGGTTTTGGCTGAGATCTCCGTGAAGTGCTGCTGCGTTATAGCCGTCCTCTATCAGATTTTCAGCTACTTTTTGGCAATCGCGTTTGGTGCGGCAAAACACCACCGAAAAGATTTCAGGATGTGCATCTGCAAGACGTTTGAGTGCTTGGTAGCGATCTCTACTTCCGGCGACATAATATTCGTGAACGATGGTGCTGGCTCCTGAATTTTTTGACCCTACCGTGATTTCAACAGGTTGGTTCATGAATTTTTTGGCAATCACTGATACCTCTTTAGGCATAGTGGCAGAAAACAACCAGGTTCTTTTTTCTTTTGGGGTGTTGGATAAGATGTCTTGAATGTCTTCGTAAAAGCCCATATTGAGCATTTCATCTGCCTCGTCCAAGATACAGTAGTCGATTTGGGTGATGTTGATCAAACCGCGATTGATCATGTCCTTCATCCTGCCTGGAGTAGCTACCACAATTTGCGCTCCTCTTTTGATTTGGCTGGCCTGTTCGGTGATGCTTGCACCTCCATAAATAGCTACGGTATGAAGACCAGGTATGTATTTGGCATACAACTTGATTTCGTTGGTGATTTGCAAACACAGTTCACGGGTAGGTGATAGGATAAGTCCTTGGGTGTGTTTTCTTGTAGGATCGATTTTTTGAATCAGTGGAAAACCAAAAGCGGCCGTTTTTCCGGTTCCTGTTTGGGCCAATGCGACCAAATCAGTTTCCTCTCCTAAAAGAATGGGAATAGCTTTTTGCTGTACTTCTGAGGGTTTTGTAAATCCTAAATCTTGGATGGCTTGAATCAAGGGAGCATCCAATCCCAATGTGTCAAATGTTGACATGGTTTTGTAGTTTATCGCAAATATGTCTGTTGCATAGAGCGATAAACCATTTAAGGACACTCAGCGCAACACATGCTATACCAGCGGCGTTAATAATGGCGCAAAGGTAGTCATTAATAAACGAACAATCCTAACACTTTAATTATAGCTTAAGTTGTTGATTGTTAATGAATTGAATAAATTTATCCAAAGCCTTGCTTCGGTGACTCCATTGGTTTTTAGTTTCTTTATCCATTTCTGCAAAGGATTTAGATGCCCCTGTGGGCATAAATACAGGGTCGTATCCAAATCCATGGGAACCTCTGGGGTGTTCTAAAATAACGCCAGTTGCCATGCCCTCAAAGAAGTAGTGTTGTTGATCCATGTTGAACGACAGTACTGTTTTAAAGGTCGCAGATCGATGGGTGGTTGTGGCTAGTGAACGAAGCAAGAGCTGGATATTATCTTGATCATTGGCCTGAGGTCCAGCATATCTGGCAGAATAAACACCTGGCCTCCCTTCTAAAGCATCGACAAATAAACCTGAGTCATCTGAAAGTGTAGGAAGCCCGGTTTTTTCAAAAATCAATTGAGATTTGATCCGTGCATTTTCATGAAGTGTAGTGCCTGTTTCCTCAATTTGTTGGTTAAATCCAATATCTTTTAATGTGAGTATTTGAAAATCTCCTTGGAGTAAGTGGTTTAATTCTGCCACTTTATTCTGGTTGTTTGTGGCCAATACAAGTTGAAAAGGGATCTTCATGTCAGGGTATTTGCCTGTAAATTTATCACAATTTCTCCCGGATTAATCGCATTAAATTTCCCTACTTTTGTGCCTTAAATACCTTAAGGCCGTGGGCAAAAATTACGTTTTCGATTTTGACAGCACCTTAACTAGGGTGGAAGCTTTGGATGTTTTGGCTGAAATCACCTTGGAAGGCAACCCGGAGAAAGAATCCATCATTGAACAGATAAAAGAAATTACCAATCTGGGTATTGACGGAGAGATCTCCTTCACTGAATCATTGGAGCGAAGAATCAGATTGCTCAAAGCGCACAAGAATGATTTAGCCGAGTTAGTTACCAGATTATCAGCTAAAGTTTCTCCTTCTATTGTGGAGAACAAGTCGTTTTTCACCCAATACTCGGAGGATATCTATGTTATTTCTTGTGGATTCAAAGAATTTATTGATCCCATCGTTGCCGCCTATGATATTCCCTCTGAAAAGGTTTACGCCAACACGTTTACCTATGATCAGGACGGGTATATTACAGGTTTTGACCGCATGAATGTACTTTCTGCTCACAACGGAAAAATCGACTGCTTAAAAAACTTGAATTTGAGAGGAGAAATTCAAGTAGTAGGCGATGGGTACAGTGATTATGTGATGAGAGAAGCAGGTATAGCAGATAAGTTCTTTGCCTATACAGAGAATGTACAAAGACAGAAAGCCATGGCGCATGCAGACCATATTACACCAAACTTAGACGAATTTTTATACATCAACGATTTGCCACGAAACATTTCTTACCCCAAACACAGAATCAAAGTGCTTTTATTGGAAAATGTACATCCACAAGCCTTTGAGCATTTAACTACCGACGGCTTTACGGTTGAAACGGTTACCTCCAGCCTAACAGAAGAGGAGCTCATTGAAAAAATAAAAGATGTACATGTCCTAGGCATACGCTCTAAGACTCAAGTCACTCAAAAAGTACTCGATGCGGCTGACAAGTTGATGGTGGTGGGTGCATTTTGTATCGGAACCACACAGATTGATTTGATGGCTTGCAAAAAACAAGGGGTTGTGGTGTTTAATGCGCCATACAGCAACACGCGCTCCGTAGTAGAGCTAGCCATCGGTGAGATCATTATGTTGATGCGTCGCATATTTCCGAGATCCACAGAAATCCACAATGGTCAGTGGAACAAAACCGCCTCCAACGCTACGGAGGTCCGAGGCAAGAAAATAGGTATTGTGGGTTATGGAAACATCGGCAAACAGCTTTCCGTGTTGTGCGAAGCCATGGGTATGCAGGTTTACTTTTACGACATCAACGATCAGCTGGCTCTGGGTAATGCTACGAAGTGTAATTCACTTAATGAACTGCTAGCCATAGCGGATGTAGTGTCCTTACATGTTGATGACAACAAAGCCAACACTGATTTATTCAATGCTGATCGATTTAGCCGAATGAAAAAAGGGGCGCTGTTTATCAACCTAGCCAGAGGTTTTGTGGTGGATATTCCAGCCCTTGTGGCTGCCTTAAAAAGCGGACATTTAGGTGGGGCAGCGGTAGATGTTTATCCATGGGAACCTATTGGAAATGGCTCTTTTGAAACCGAACTTCGCGGATTGGACAATGTGATTTTAACTCCCCATATCGGAGGGAGCACCGAAGAAGCTCAAAAAGATATAGCGTCTTTTGTTCCTAAAAAAATTATGGATTATATCAACTCTGGCACCACGGTTGATGCGGTAAATTTCCCCAACTTGAGACTTCCAGAACAAAAGAATACCCATAGATTTTTACACATTCACCACAATGTACCTGGAGTAATGGCCAAGATTAACGAAGTTCTCGCCAAATTTGACCTAAACATAACAGGGCAGTTCTTATCCACAGATAACGAGGTTGGGTATGTAATCACTGAGGTAAATAAAGAGTACAACAAAGAAGTTATGAAGGCCCTAAAAAAGATTGACAATACCATTAAGTTCAGGGTATTGTACTAGTCTATTCGTGATGATACGGCTCGTTGTTGAGTATAGTCATCGCTCGGTATAATTGCTCGACCAAAAAGAGCCTGACCATTTGGTGTGAAAAGGTCAGTGAAGATAAAGAAATACACTGGGGGTATTTTGATTTCAGTGAAGCGCTGATTCCGTAGGGTCCTCCAATCACAAAAACAGCGTGTTTGTATCCGGCAACCATCGTTTTGTTGATGAATTCGCTCAGGCCTACTGAGCTAAAGGTTTTACCTTTTTCATCCAAGAGAATAGCTAGGTCGTTATTTTTAATGTGGCTGCTGATCTGATCTGCCTCCCAAGCCATCTGCATTTCTTTGCTAAGTGTTTTTCTGTTTTTTGGATCAGGGATGAAGATCCATTCAGTTTTGACGTAGTGTTGTAGTCGCTCGGTGTATTGGCCCATTAAAGCCTCAATTTCACGCTGGTCTGTTTTTCCGATACAAACTATTTTGATGTGCATGGTTAAGATCTTTATGGAAATGGATTATTTATATTTGGTGATTCAACCCATCGCCCAAAACTAGCAAATAATAAATGATTCAGCTGGATGTCTTGCTGCCTTTGCCACTTAACCATTTGTATACCTATGGTCTGCCTGAGGAAATCGAAATTCCCAGAACAGGCGTTCGCGTAGTGGTGCCGTTTGGGGCAAAAAAATGGCAGACCGGTATTGTTTGGCGCATTCGCGAAGTGCATCAAACGGATGACGCCCTCAAGGAGATTGTCTATGTGTTGGATGAAACTCCATGGATCACCGAGCAACAAATGTTATTTTTTGATTGGATATCTACCTACTACATGAGTCCATTGGGGTTGGTGTTGAAGGCAGCCATCCCCAGCGCACTTTTGCTTACGTCACAGACATTGGTTCAATTGACGCCTGAGGCGCAGGTAGACGCTGATCAACTGACAGACCAAGCATACATGATGCTGGAGGCGCTCGCACAACACAAGTCACTCCCATTAAATACGTTGTTGACCATAGGGACCAAATCCTCTGGAATGGACACCATCAATCATTTAGTGGATCAAGGTTTCATTTTGGTCGAGCAAGACATCAAGGAAAAATATGTTCCAAAATACGAGACTTTTATACGTGCTGATATCCACCAGAAATCACGCTTAAATGACTTGCCACCCAAACAAAAAGCGCTCTTCTCCTGGTGTTTAGAAAAGTCTATTGGTGTTGCGTATAGCATAAAAAAGAAAGAGTTGATCCACACGGATTTTTGGAGTCCTTCCGCGTACAGAGCACTTGTTGACAAAGAGTTGTTGCTGGAGAAGTCGGTACGTGTAGATCGAATTGTTTGGGATTCAAATGAACCTACAAAACCCTTAAAGCCGCTATATCCGCCACAGAACATCGCCTTGAATGAGCTATTGAGTCGATTGTACGAATCAAAAGTGACCTTGCTTCACGGCATTACTGGTTCTGGGAAAACTGAGGTTTATGCTCATTTATTTGAAGAATTATTGCAAAAAAATCGACAAGTTCTCTTCCTGTTGCCAGAGATTGCATTGACCACGCAATTGATTAAAAGAATGCAGACGTATTTCGGCGACAAAGTAGCTACCTATCATTCCGGGATGAGCCAAAATGAACGGGTTGAGGTTTGGCGGCGAGTTGCTGCAGGGACATCAACAGCTCAATTGATCTTGGGTACTCGGTCTGCTGTATTTCTGCCCTGGAAAAGTTTGGGTCTGGTGGTTGTGGATGAAGAACACGAGTCGGCCTACAGGCAAACAGAACCTGCACCCAGGTATCAAGGAAGGGATGCGGCGATATATGCGGCTCATCTGTATGGATGTGGTGTTGTCTTGGGCTCAGCTACACCCAGTTTGACTTCCATGGCTCATGCTCAGTCCGGCAAATATGGGTATGTGCGCCTAGATGTACGACATTTGGGAACTCCGTTACCTCAAGTCTTGTTGATCGATCTCAAAGAGCAACAGCTGAAAAAGCAAATGAAAGGTCATTTTTCTTCAGTCCTTATAGATGGAATTGCCGAGTGTTTGGCACAGGGGAAACAAGTTATTCTTTTCCAAAATCGAAGAGGGTTTTCACCCAGTGTACAATGTACCTCATGTGGTCACAGTCCGCAATGCCCCAGTTGTGATGTTTCTCTGACTTATCACAAGCAAGGTAATATTTTGAAATGCCATTATTGTGGTTTTTATCAAAACCACCTGAGTCAGTGTCCGAGTTGTCGCGCTCCAGGTATGGAAACCCTCGGATTGGGTACTCAGCAAGTACTCGAATCATTTCAAGAACTCTTTCCTGGCGTTTCTGCAAAAAGGATGGACCAAGACACCACGCGAAGAAAAAACGCTTATCAAGAGCTCATAGATGGGTTTGAACAACAGTCATTTAAGGTGTTAATAGGCACACAAATGCTGTCCAAGGGATTGGATTTTAAACAAGTTGGTTTGGTCGGTGTTCTTCAAGCAGACGCCATGTTGCATCACCCTGAATATAATGCACATGAACAAGCATTCCAGATCCTGTATCAGCTGGGTGGGCGTTCTGGTCGTTCTGAGTTACAGGGGAAGTTTTATATACAAACATATATGCCTGAACATCCTTTGCTGCAACAAGTCTCTAGGCATGATTATGCGGGAATGGTAGAAACTCAGTTAGCTCAAAGACGTGTATTTCAATACCCCCCTGAAGTTAAGTTGATCAAAGTAATCTTAAAGCACAAAAGCTGGAATACAGTGGACAAAGGAGCCCATTGGTTTGCTCATCAAATTGCTTCCAGAAGTAGTTTACCCGTCTTGGGGCCTGCTGATCCAGCTGTTGCTAGGATTAAAGATCAGTTCATCAAGCATATTGTTGTTAAAGTTCCTCCAGATATTTCTCTGTCAGGTGTTAAAAAGTCCTTGAGTAGATTGCAGCAAACTTTTGAGGCTATACCAGAGTTTCGTTCGATTCGTCTTTTGTTTCAGGTGGATTATTAGTCCCTGGAGTTCATCCCACATCGTGCTGAAAGTGCAACTGTTTTAAAGCCACTTCAAAAGCCTGTTTGTTGTTTCTGCTCACGGGTAATTCAATCAGGTCTACCCAAACTTTTTTCTCTTGATATGTTTCAATGCGGTGAAGGTTTACCGCATATGATTTATGGATTCTAAAAAAGGAATGCTCCGGCAATAGACTCAAGAATTTGGTCAGGCCCATGGAAAGTATGAAGTTCTGTTTGTCGGTAATTACTTTGACGTAATCCCCTAGGGCCTCTACCCACTTGATCGATTGAATGACCAATCTTTTTTTGCTGTGTTCGTGCTTCACATAGATGGAGGGTTCTTCATGAACCCACTGTCTATTTTGTTCCACTCTAGCATATGCTTTGGTTATGGCTGCATCAAAACGGTCTTGTTTCACCGGGCCGCATAGAAAGTCAGTGACGTTGTAATCAAAAGCTTTGATCGCGTGTTGTGTATTTTCTGCCATCACAATGATCTGAGGGCTGTTGTGCAGAGATTCGATCAACTGAAATCCGTTGCGCAGTGGCATGTCTGCAGCAATGATGGCGATATCTACTTCTCGACAATTGATTCCGTGAACGGCCTCAATGGCATTTCTAAAAGTGCAGAGCAAATTGAGCTGAGGGTGTTTTAACGCCATCTGACGGATATGCTCTCTCTTTGACAATTCAGATTCAACGATCACACAGTTTAGTTTTTTCATAGCTGATGATTTAGAGGTTAGTTTGACTAAAGTATCTGCCATGCATCAGGTGTGCTAAAAAATGTTGTGAAGTGGGCTTATCGTGTTGTGAAAGGTCATTTTGGCGATGTGTACGAAAAGTATATTCGATCTAAAGCCCCCTATTTGCTGGAAGCCAAATGATTCGTGATTTCACTTGTTCATCCAAAATGTTTGTTTTATTTTTGCACCCTTAAATTTTATGAACTTATGAACCATTACGAAACTGTTTTCATTTTGAATCCCGTTCTATCTGAGACCCAGATAGAGGAAACAGTTAAGAAATTCGAGGATTTCTTAATTAAGAGTGGTGCCAAAATGGTCTCCAAAGAAAACTGGGGACTTAAAAAGTTGGCCTACGCAATCCAACACAAAAAAAGTGGTTTTTACCATTTGTTTGAATTCACTGCTCCTGGAGAGGTTATTGGCCTTTTTGAGCAAGAATTTTCACGCGACGAGCGCGTTATGCGCTTCCTAACCGTGAAATTAGACAAGCACGCCATTTCTTGGGCGCAGCGCAGAAGAGAAAAATTAAACATTAAAGCCCTTTAGTCATGTCTATTGAACAACAAGCAAAAGGTAAAAAAGACGGTGAAGTGCGTTATTTAACGCCATTGAACATCGACACCAACAAACAAAAGAAATATTGCAGATTTAAAAAATCTGGAATCAAGTACATCGACTACAAGGATGCTGACTTTTTGATGAAATTAGTCAACGAGCAAGGAAAATTATTGCCCAGAAGACTTACAGGAACTTCTTTAAAGTACCAAAGAAAAGTGGCTGTGGCCGTTAAAAGAGCGAGACACATCGCATTAATGCCTTACGTAGGAGATTTACTTAAATAATTAGAGACGACCATGGAACTTATTCTAAAACAAGACGTTCAGGATTTAGGCTTTAAAGACGATGTCGTTAAAGTAAAGAATGGTTTCGGAAGAAACTACCTGATTCCTCAAGGATTAGCTGTTATGGCGACTCCTTCAGCAAAAAAAGTACTTGCTGAAAATTTGAAGCAACGAGCTCACAAAGAAGCTAAGCAAGTGAAAGAAGCTCAGCAATTGGCTGAAGCTATTGCACAATTATCCATCAAAATCGCTGCAAAAACAGGAGAAGGGGATAAATTATTTGGCTCTATTGGCAATGCAGATCTAGCAGAGGCATTGGCTCAAGCTGGTCAAACCATTGACAAGAAATTCATCTCTGTACAAGGTGGAACAATCAAAAGAACCGGTCCATACAATGCAACCATCCGTTTGCATCGCGAGGTTTTGGTGACGTTGAATTTTGATGTTGTTGCCGAAAAGTAATCGATGATTCTTTAAAATAATAAAGGCTATAGTTTCTATAGCCTTTTTTTATGCCGATGAAGTACATTCGTTTAACCCAGGAACAGTTTCACGCACTAGCTGAGGACTTTGCTACATTTCTAGCTGCTCAATCGATTGATGCCATGTCTTGGGATCGATTAAAAAATACTGATATAGCAGAAGTTGATCGCCAATTAGATGCCTTTTCAGACCTAGTATGGGAGGATGTCTTGTCCAAAGCAAAATTTCTGGAACACCGTACCCGGGATGTTTGCTTTATATTTCAAGTGAACGATGATTCGATGTCTATGTTGCGTTTTTCCTGGCTAGATCATACAGTTGATTGGACAACTGTAGCTTTGGCTGAATGGCTAAAAACTCATTGGTCCAACGAAATGCTGGAAATCGATAAAGGGACGAAACAACTGACTGAAAATCGGAATCAAGAGATATTTAAATTGATTCAGCAGGGAGCCTCTATCGCTGATGCACCGGAATATGCTTCCCTTTTTTTAATGTTTAGCTAGTACATTTTTAGTAGGTTTGCCTACGAAATCAATAACCATTATGGCCCAAAAACCGTCATTGCCCAAAGGAACGCGTGATTTTAGTCCGCTTGAAGTAGCGCGTAGAAACTACATCATTTCTGTGGTGAAAAAGCATTTTTTGCTCAGCGGATTTGGTCCCATTGAAACTCCTTCCTTTGAAAATTACGAAACCCTGATGGGAAAGTATGGAGAAGAGGGGGACCGATTGGTTTTTAAGATCCTAAATTCTGGTGATTTTTTGTCTAAAATCTCTCCAGATCAATTGGCAACACCTAACGCGGCTTCCTGGACGCCGCTTTTGAGTGAAAAGGCTTTGCGGTATGACTTAACCGTTCCCTTTGCTCGTTACGTAGTCATGCATCAAAACGAGTTAACCTTTCCATTTAAACGCTACCAAATACAACCAGTTTGGCGTGCAGATAGACCTCAAAAAGGTCGATACAGAGAGTTCTATCAATGCGATGCTGACGTAGTTGGGTCGGATTCCTTGTTTCAAGAAATAGAATTAATCCAATTATACGACGCTGTTTTTTCGGAATTAGGGCTTTCTGGAGTTCGCCTTAAACTAAATAATCGAAAAATCTTAACTGGAATTGCGGAGGTGATTGGCGCTCCAGAATTACTGATCCCCTTTACCGTTGCATTGGACAAACTAGATAAGATTGGTCAAGCTGCTGTTGAGCAGGAAATGTTAGCTCAAGGTTTGACGCAAGATAACATTGAACGCGCCCGTCCCTTGTTTGCCATTCAGGGAAGTGCTGATCGTGTGCTGGATGAATTGTCTGTGTTTCTAGCCACCTCTTCTGTTGGAATGCAAGGTGTCGCAGAACTTAAATTTGTTTTGGATGGGTTAAGTACAGTTTCCCTTAATGAATTGAACGTAGCTATTGAGGTGACACTAGCTAGAGGATTAAACTACTACACAGGTATGATATTTGAAGTTGCTGCCCCCGCTTCAGTAGGTATCGGATCAATCGGTGGGGGAGGCAGATATGATGATTTGACCTCTATATTTGGATTGTCTGGACTCAGTGGCGTAGGTATTTCTTTTGGGTTAGATCGAATTTATCTAGCCATGGAAGCACTCGGTTTATTTCCCCAGACTATTGTCAGTCGTCCATTGGTTTTGTTTGCTCATTTTGGTGCTCCCGAAGCTATGGCTTGTCTTCCATTAATTCAATCCCTGAGAAGTGCAGGAGTTTCCTGCGAATTGTATCCTTCAGCGGCTAAAATGCAGAAGCAAATGAAATACGCCGACCAAAGAAGTATACCGTGGGTGGTATTGATTGGATCCCAAGAAATGGAGCAAAATACGGCTGTGGTAAAAAATATGACCGATGGATCTCAAGTAACCTTGCCTTGGAGTGAACTTTCCAGCTGGTTAAAGGTGCAACAGGGATAATTTCTGCCGTACGGCATCCCAATATGCTTTTGGATGTTGCACAATAGGGTAGTTGTCCCAAACCTTCTGGGTAGACAATTCATCTAAGCGGCCAGCGGCCAAGTACTCAACCTCTTCAATTTGGTGCGTTAAGGATTGTTGATCAACAAGTTGGGTATATAAATACACCCAATTGAATTCTCGATCGATACATCTATTTTTTGGAAAATATTCAGCAGAATACCATCCGCCAATGGGTGTGAGTAATTCCTGACGGATTTGCAGCCCTAGTTCTTCTCGGGTTTCCCGAATGGCTGCATCCAACGGGGATTCGCCCCAATCGATATGACCTGTTGCGGATACATCCCAATGTAGTGGATAAGTTTGCTTGGTTTTTTTCCTCAACTGAACAATTAATTCTTCCTCCCGGTTAAACACCAATACATGGACCGTCGGGTGTATCATCCCTGTTTTATGGGCCCAGTCCTTAGAAATAGGCCAGCCCCATTCCTTGCCGTATCGGTTACAACAAGGAATGAGTTCTAGTGCCTTTTTGGTCATTTAGGAAAAATAACTGAACGTTTCTCCTGGCTCAATATTTTGAAGAGTAGCCAAAATCAGTTCGATCACATGGCATGCATCATCTTGATGCACCATTTCTACAGTGGTATGCATGTAGCGCAAAGGAAGTGAGATAAGTGCAGACGCAACGCCTCCGTTGCTGTAGGCAAATGCATCCGTGTCCGTTCCTGTGGATCTTGATGAAGCCATGCGCTGGAAGGGAATATTGGCTTTTTCGGCAGTATCCATGATGCGCTCCCTCAGTTTGTTTTGGACAGCGGGTGCGTACGAAATCACTGGACCATCACCGATTTTTATGAGACCCTCAGTCTTTTTATCGATCATTGGAGTCGTTGTGTCGTGGCATACATCGGTAACGATCGCCACATTTGGCTTGATGGTTTGGGTAATCATTTCTGCACCTCTCAACCCAATTTCCTCTTGAACAGAATTGGTGATGTACAAGCCAAAAGGAAGTTTGATGTCCCTTTCTTTAAGCAATCGAGCCACTTGTGCGATCATGAATCCGCCCGCTCTGTTGTCGATAGCCCTACACACCCATTTATTTTTGTTCAGTATGTGAAAGGTGTCTGGATAGGTAATCACGCATCCTACATGTACCCCCATCGCTTTTACTTCTTCTGCGTCTTTTGCACCTATATCAATAGTAATGTTATCTAATGCAGGGGCTTGCTCTTTTGATTTGTCTTTTCGTGTATGGATGGCAGGCCAGCCAAAAACTCCAGGAACGATTCCATTTTTAGTGTGGATGTTAACTCGTTTTGACGGGGCAATTTGGTGATCACTTCCTCCATTTCGAATGACATAGATCAACCCATCCTCTGTAATGTAGTTTACATACCAAGAAATTTCATCTGCGTGACCTTCGATAACCACTTTATAAGGTGCCTCTGGATTGATTACCCCAACGGCGCTGCCATAGGTATCTGTGATAAAGGTATCCACATAGGGTTTTAGGTAATCCATCCACAATTTTTGACCATTCCATTCGTAGCCTGTTGGCGCTGCGTTGTTTAGGTATGCTTCCAAAAAGGCCAATGCGCCTTGATCTAAGGTGTGCTCTGTATTCATTCTATTCGTATTAGGTAGTTTACTGCGCAGATTACGCGTTTACAAACTTACTAACTTTCACGTTTGTTTGTGATTCTAGGCCAGGTTTATTGCTAAATTTGACCCATAATATTCCGCTATGACTCGGTTGATTATTTTCCTTGTTTTGTTTGTGTTGCCCCAGGGATCTTGGTCTCAAGACGGTCGTTCTTCGGGCGCTGATCAAACACTCTTGGTCAAGGGTGCTGAGGTGGATACATTGGCCCCGACCATTGCCTTAAAGGAGGTATTCGTTTTTGGTCCCACAAAATTTCGGGATAGTCAGGATATGTTCCGCTACTTGTTGCTAAAAAGAAGAACATTAAAGGTGTATCCATATGCCAAGTTAGCGGCTGAGAAATTGGTGCAGCTCAATACTGAACTCGAAGCTATTCCAAAAAGAAATAGGAAAAAACAACATACCAAGCAGATGCAGCGCTATGTAGAGGGGGAGTTTTCTGATGAACTAAAAAAAATGACTCGATCTGAAGGGCGTATTCTCATTAAATTAATACACCGCCAAACGGGTACGTCACCCTTTTACCTGGTTAAAGATTTACGTGGAGGTTGGCGCGCCTTCTGGTACAGTACTACGGCCAAAATGTTTGATTTGGATTTAAAGTCTGAGTTTGATCCGATGAGTGTTCGGGAAGATTATTTAATTGAAGAGATCCTTCAACGCGCCTTTGCGGACCAAACACTGCAGTATCAAGCTTCACCTTTACAGTTTGATTTTGCAGAAGCTCACTCTTTTTGGAGCGGTAAAAAAAATGACTAGCACCTCTTGGTAGGTTCATCAAAAGATTGTAATTTTATTTCCCTTCTTTTTTTACGCCCACAAAAGGTTGGTTTCCAACAGTTTATTTTTGGGATAAATTTTTCTTCAAAAAAAGTTGAGAAAAGATTTGGAAGGGAGAAAAAAAGGGATGTATATTTGCACCCGCTTTGAGACACAACGACAGAGTTGTTTTGAGGGCATCAGAAGTTCATAGACATATTGAAAAGACAGCGCGATTATCAATTTATCTGCTTAGGTGGATAGAGAAGAGAATCAAAAAGATTGAGAATAAAAAAACAATCCATTCTGTTGTCTTAAAACAGCTTAATTCTTTAATTACTATTCGAAAAAAACAACCAGCATTTCATCCAAATGCAACTCAATTTACATTAAACCTAGGAGAAAAAATATTTGCTTTATGGAGACAATGTCAAAATAGA
>JALQVG010000003.1 GCA_023260435.1 Flavobacteriaceae bacterium
AGTCGTACTCGAGAAGGTCTGGTTGATTGTTGGCCCAAAGCACTGCTTTACTCACCCACCCCACTCGCGCGTCTGGCACCCAAAAGTTCCCCCGAATCCAAAGCAACAACCGCTGGATTTGATTGGGTTTTTTGGGAACGATGCCCCGTGATAAATTTTTGGTCGACTGGGGAAATAGCCATGAAATC
This sequence comes from Flavobacteriaceae bacterium, assembly GCA_023260435.1. Lineage (GTDB taxonomy): Bacteria > Bacteroidota > Bacteroidia > Flavobacteriales > Flavobacteriaceae > MAG-120531. The sequence continues at coordinate 189 of JALQVG010000003.1, forward strand.
CATCTATAGGGTTCCGAGATAGACACTCTGTGAACACACACATCAGTGGGAATTTCAGCTATTAGGGCATCATCTAGTTGAGGATACTGTGCCCCATGAGGCACGACCAATGTTGGTTGCACGCCAAACTCAACCAGGTATTTCGCAAAATAAAGCCAACGCTGTACACCTGGTCCGCCTGCAGGTGGCCAGTAATACGAAAAAATCAACACCTTAAGGGGTTTAGGCATCTGATGATTTTTTATACCTCTTCCAGGTTAACAGACTAAAAACAAGTAACCAGAGAACCGCAACAGCTACTTGTATCCGGCCACCTAAAACCACCACGTCAGGTTCAAATTTAAACGAAATCTGGTGACTACCTGAAGGGACTAGCAAGGCTCTTAGGACATAATTCACCCGATAATGAGGCACTTGTTGACCATCGATATAGGCATTCCATCCTGGTTGATAATACCACTCAGAAAACACAGCTAGGCGTTCAGTATTGGTCTTACTTTGGTATTGGAGGTGATTGGGGGCATGTTTGATCAACTTGATTTGATCCAATGAATCCGCCATCCATTGTTGTCGTTTTAAGTCGCTTTTTTCATCGACAAGCGCAACATAACGGGTGTTAATCACTGCTAGATCTTGCATCACCTGATCGAGATTTGGGGCTACTTGAACCTGTTCGACGAACCATGCTGGCCCATTGGCCTCCGCATTTCTAGTGACTTGACGCTCGCCATTTTCATCGGATTGAACCACATACTTAACATTCAGCATATTGAGTGGTTCTTGAACTCCTTTAATCAAATGGTAATCAAAAATTTCCTGGATAAACCTTGGCTTTGCTGCGTGATAGCCACCGATCGATCTGTGAAAAAATGATGATTTAGATCCATTTAATCCCTCATCTAAATCAAATACGCGATAATACGTAGTGTCTTGTTGAATCAATTGATCTACATCACTTGGGGCAAAGGGACGTTTCATCTGTAGCGCAGGAACAAAATCATCACTGTTGACATATCGTTTGGCTACTCCCCCCAGATCAAGAACTAAAATAGCGCCCAACAACAAATACCTCATTGACTCAGACCATTTACGCCCCCAATAAAGTATGGAAACACACAACACGCCAAAGGCAAATGACCTGAATAGATCGGATAAATAGGCTGATTTACGGTCTTGCTGTAACAGAGAAACAAATTCATCACCGTAATACGATTGGTACGTCGCGTCACTAGCAGATGTATAGGAGGACAAAAAGTAGCCAAGTCCTAAAATGGAACATATACCCCCTAGTATCCACAATAAACGAATGAGGGATTTATCCTGTTGTTTCACATCCAGTGAATTCCATGACTTAAGCCCTAATATCCCTAGAAGTGGAACAGAAAAAGATAGAATTACTTGAATGGAAGTTACCGCCCTAAATTTGCTGTACAGAGGAAAAAAATCAATCATCCATCGGGTAACAAGTCCTGCGTGATCTCCCCAAGAGAGCACTAGGGCGCACAGCGAGCCGATCACCAGCGGCCATTTTAGAAACCCCTTATAGGTCAACATCCCCAGCAAAAACAAAACAAAAATGACCATACCTAAATAGGCAGGCGCCCCAACATAAGGCTGGTCACCCCAATAGAGCGGAAGATTTTGCGTCCACTCCAAAGCTTGACTCGGCGTTAATCCGTTTTCTTGCAACCAGGTATAGAAAACAGAATCTGTGCCTAAGTTTTCACTATTTGAGCCCCCTTTTAATCTGGGAACTAATAGATTGAACGACTCAAAAATTCCATAACTATATTCAGTGATGTATCCGTAATCCAATCCTTGACTGACTGTTTTTGGAGCACCATCAGGATCTAAAGTCAATTCAGAGGCCCCGCGCGTACTCCATGAACTGTACTGGGCTGTGGCCAACATATTAGATGCGTTAAGTGCCAAGGAAGCTGTCAATGCCAACAAAAACACCAAACATCTAGCTAAATAGTCATTCACTTGGGAGGACTTAACAGCCTGATAGCCCCAAAAAATCAGGGAGACACCCACCAACATCATGAGATAATAGGTCATTTGAATATGATTGGCCGCAATCTCTAATCCTAAGGTTAAGGCAAGTAAAAGTCCCCCCCATAGTTTGTCCCGTTGAAACAACCAAACTACTGCGGCAAAAACCAAGGGAAAATATCCCAAAGCATGGGCTTTAGCATTGTGGCCCACCCCGATGATGATCACTAGATAGGTCGATAAACCAAAGGCCAGTGATCCAAGAATAGCCTGCCGCCAATTGACCCGTAGACTGATCAATAAACAGTAAAAACTGAACAGATATAAAAACAAATAATCTGCAGGTCTGGGTAAAAAACGTATGGCTTGATCGATCCATTTGATCCAATGATTTGGATACTGGGCACCTAACTGAAAACTCGGCATCCCACCAAAAGCATTGGACACCCAGAAAGGTTCCTCTCCAGTGGTTTCTCTGAAATCACTTTGTTCTCGGGCCATGCCCAAGTACTGAACAATATCCGATTGAAAAAGAGATTTGCCTTGAAGAATGGGGTAGAAATAAAGCACTGAAAATAAGGCAAACCCAAAAACAACGCACACATGGATCCAGAGACCCTTAAACTTTCCTAGTTGACTCATTTTATTTCTTCGAAATCAATATATTCTCCCACTACTTCTTTGGATTTACTCGATGTTTTGGGGGCTGTTTTTTCATCTTGTGCGCCAAACCCAAAACTATGGGGTACACCCATTTGTTTTTTGGCCCATCGCTGTACGACAAATACCAATAGCCATGGAAATACTCTTTTGACGATCCACCCAAACAAATAAAATCCCAATACGATATACAGAAAGGTTTCCATGTTCTCGGTTTGTTTACCTAAATTTAGATCAAAAATACAACGAAGCGTCTTAGTGTACACCTCAAATCACAGATTATCGGCAATTCTTTGTTGTTTATCCGTAGCTCTTTTGAGTGCTGGAGCATCTTTGTATGGGCAATATACCGACATCATTAATTCCAATCGACCAGGTAATTCCATGGGCGCTTACTCCGTAGGAAAAGGTGTCTTACAATGGGAACTAGGGGGTGTATTTGACCAACAAGATCACCAGTTATTTAGGTATAAGTCGATGATATACCAACAAGAGTTAAGTATGCGCTACGGGTTGATAGGAGAACGATTAGAGATTAGCGCGCAGTGGGGATACCAGTGGGAAAGCACCTTGGGATCGACGTTTAAAGATATTCATCAATCAGATATTGCCCTCAAGTTACTGTTGTTTGATCCCTACAAAAATCCCCAATTTGATGCCGTAAATCTTTATTCTTGGAAAGACCAGCATCGTTTTAAACTCAAAAGGCTCATACCCGCTTTATCGGTAGGAATAGGTTACCACTTTTTTAGTCCTACAAATTTATTTAATTCTTGGTACCCTACTAACTCTCCAAAATTCATGTTGTTTACGCAAAATAGTTTATCCAATAGACTGGTGCTGGTGACCAATCACGTATGGGACCACGTTCAAACGGATTGGCCTGAGTACCGATTTCTCGCATCATTAACCCATACTTTGGGACGAGATTGGAGTGTTTTTTACGAGTCTGAATTCATCAAAAATGACCTATACGCTGACCATCTATTGAGATTTGGCGGGGCATTTTTACAAACCAAGAACCTACAATGGGATGCCCATTTTGCCCTTAACTTCAAGGAAACTCCCAGAAGAAAAACGATTGGCATGGGGATATCTTACCGTATTGACCCGCATAACTAATTTTATGATCCAGATTGTTCCAGCGCACACCAAAAAATTAATGCACGCATTTGCTGAATTTCCGTTTAGTTTATACAGCAATCATCCTTATTGGGTGCCTCCCATAATTAGTGCGGAGTTGGCCTCCTGGGACAAAACAAAAAACCCTGTTTTCGATCATGCCGAAGCCGATTTTTTTCTTGCGTACAAGGATGAACAAATTGTCGGCCGAGTGGCTTGTATCGTTAACCACACTGAGGTCAATCAACAAGGTATTGCCAAGATGCGTTTTGGCTGGTTTGATTTCATCGATGACTACCAAGTATCCAGTGCCTTATTGAATCATGTCGCTGAATACGGCAGACGACGTGGATTGACGTTTATGGAAGGTCCCGTAGGTTTCTCCAATTTAGATAAAGTCGGGGTGATGACTTCCGGATTTGATCATATTGGAACCATGATTACCTGGTACAATCACCCGTATTATGCGGAGCATTACCACAGGTTTGGCATGACCAAAGAGAAAGGATATTTAGAAAGTAAATTTCTGCTCAGTTCCATAGATGGAAACAAGTACAATCGATTAGCTCAAATAGTTGCTGAGCGATTTAAATTAAAGACACTGAATTTCAATAAAACAGCCGAACTCCTACCCTACACGGATGCCATGTTCGATCTTTTTAACCAGACTTATGCTTCACTGTCTTCATTTGTTCCCATATCTCAAAAGGAAAAAGAATACATGACGAAACAGTTTATCGGATTTATCAACCCTAGCTATATCAAATTTGTGGTCGATGAGTCGGATAAAATGGTGGGATTTGCCATTACGATGCCCTCTTTTTCTAAGGCATTGCAAAAAGCTAAAGGCAAATTGTTCCCTTGGGGATGGTGGCATTTGATTCAAGCCAAAAAGAACAACCCCGATGCGGTGTTCTACCTCATCGGGGTCCTTCCTGAATACCAAAATAAAGGAGTTACTGCTCTTTTGTTTGACGCTTTTTACAAAACCTACCTCAAAGAAGGGGTGGTTACCTGTTACAGGACTCCAGAGTTAGAGGACAACACAGCCATTATGAAGCTGTGGGTTGACTTTAATCCAGAGGTTCATCAAACGAGATGTACCTTTAAAATGAATCTTTAACCCTCCATCTGAGCTGCAACAGCAGCTGATAGACGTTGGTAAGTTCCGTTTTCTAAACGCTCTCTAATGGAGGAGAATGCATCCAAAGTGATTTGAATATCTTCCATGGTGTGAACAGCGGTGGGAATCAACCTCAACAAAATCAGCCCTTTAGGAATCACTGGGTAGACCACTATCGAACAAAAAATTCCATAATTTTCTCTCAGATCCTTCACTAAAGCCATAGCTTCAGGAATGCTTCCTTTGAGGTAAACTGGGGTTACACAAGTAGAGGTGGTTCCTAAATCAAATCCGCGCTCGCGCAATCCATTTTGAAGGGCGTTTACATTCTCCCAAAGTTTGTCCTTAAGCTCTGGTCTAGAACGCAATAGCTCCAAACGCTTTAGTCCCCCTTTGACAAAAATCATGGGGAGTGCTTTAGCAAACATTTGAGAACGCAAATTGTATTTTAAGTAGTCTATAACTTCTTGATCAGCCGCTAAAAAAGCTCCGATTCCCGCCATTGACTTAGCAAAGGTGGCAAAGTATACATCGATTTGATCTTGTACGCCTTGCTCCTCACCTGCACCAGCACCTGTTTTACCCAGGGTGCCAAAACCATGTGCATCATCGACCAACAACCTAAAGTTGTATTTTGATTTTAGTGCCGCAATCTCTTTGAGTTTTCCCTGCTCACCGCGCATACCGAATACACCCTCAGTGATGACCAGGATACCCCCTCCAGTTTGTTCGGCCATTTTTGTGGCGCGATCTAAGTTCTTTTCCAGACTTTCAATATCGTTGTGCTTGTAGGTAAATCTTTTACCCATGTGTAAACGTACACCGTCAATGATACAAGCGTGCGCGTCTACATCATACACGATGATGTCGTCTTTAGAAACTAACGCATCAATCGCGGACATAATCCCTTGGTAACCAAAGTTCAACAAGTAAGATGCTTCTTTTCCAACAAAATCAGCTAGCTCATTTTCTAGTTGCTCGTGGAAGTCAGTGTGTCCCGACATCATACGTGCCCCCATTGGATAGGCAGCACCGTGTTCCGCAGCACTAGCCGCATCAACAGCCATTACTTCTGGATGGTGGGCTAATCCAAGATAATCATTAATACTCCAGGTAATTACTTCCTTACCTTGGAACTTCATTCGGTTAGATATGGAGCCTTCTAGTTTTGGAAAAACAAAATAGCCTTCTGCTTGTGAAGCCCATTTTCCTAAAGGTCCTTTATTCTCTCTGATACGGGCAAATAAATCTCTCATGTGAAGAAAAAAATTTTTATAATATCCTGCAAAAGTACTGATTTTTAAAACGCTACAAGAAAAATATTACCCGACAAAAGGAACGGTAATTTTATATATAAAACGCTAATATGCAGGTAGTTAACTAATTTACTAACGGTGAGGGTATCGGTTTCGATTCAGCTTCCATAAACCCTTGAGCGATCATCCATTCATCGGAATAAATCTTACTCATATACCGCGAACCATGATCCGGAAATACAACCACGACTTGGTCCTTAGCAGAAAAATAACCTTGTTCAGATAATTGTTTAACCGCTTGAAGCGCCGCTCCCGAGGTGTACCCCACAAAAATCCCCTCAGATTTAGAAATACTTCTAGCCATATGGGCACTTTCTTGGTCGGTTACTTTGACAAATTGATCGATTACAGAAAAATCAGTAGCTGTTGGAATCAAATTTTTCCCCAATCCTTCGATGCGGTATGGATAAATTTCATTTGGATCAACCACACCAGTTTCATGGTACTTTTTCAATATGGAACCATAGGCATCCACGCCAATAATTTTGATGTGGGGATTTTTTTCTTTTAAATACCTACCAATTCCTGAGATAGTACCCCCAGTACCGCTGCAAGCAACCAAATGAGTGATGGCTCCTGAGGTTTGCTCCCAAATTTCCTTACCGGAAGACCTGTAGTGAGCTTCTATATTAAGGGGGTTAAAATACTGATTGATATAAATGGAGCCTGGCCTTTCTTGATGAATTCGCTTGGCTACTTCGTAATAAGATCGAGGGTCATCCGCACTCACGTGAGCTGGACAAACATGCACCTCAGCACCCATAGCACGTAGCATATCGATTTTGTCTGGAGAGGATTTTGAGCTGACCGCCAATACGCATTTATAGCCTCTCACCGCACTGACCATGGCTATACTAAAACCTGTATTTCCAGAGGTGGTTTCGACAATGGTATCTCCTGGCTTTAACCGCCCTTCCTTTTCAGCTGTTTCAATAATATGAAGCGCAATTCTATCTTTGGATGATTGACCTGGATTCATCGCCTCAACCTTAGCATAAAATTGACCTCTAAACGATTCTGTGGTTTTAGATAGCTTCACTAATGGCGTATGACCTATTAGGGACAGAAGATTGTCAAGTGCTTTTATTGGTTCGGGCATTTAAAGATTTTTTACAGGCTTTTTACTTCGCAAAAATAATACAATTTATTTTAGAGGTCCTTATTTCCACATAAATCGATCATAAAGGCATATTCTTGAGCGATCTCTTTGAGCGCTTCAAAACGTCCTGAAGCACCGGAATGTCCTGCTTGCATATTGGTTTGAAAAAGCACAAGCCGCTCGTGGCTATTGTGCAACCTTAATTTAGCCACCCATTTAGCGGGTTCCCAATACTGCACCTGAGAATCGTGATAGCCTGTAAGCACCAAGAGATTTGGGTAGACTTGTGTTTTGACTTGATCATAAGGACTGTAGGCCAACATTCGGTAGTAATCATCCGCATGATTCGGGTTGCCCCACTCATCGTATTCTCCCGTGGTCAGTGGAATGGTATCATCCAACATAGTGGTCACCACATCGACAAAAGGCACATTGGCCACAGCGGCCTTAAATAACTCAGGTGCTTGATTGATCACAGCACCGATCAATAATCCACCAGCAGAACCTCCGTAAGCACAAAGTTTATCGGCCTCCGTCCATCCGGTATCGATCAAGTGTTTTGCGCAGTGTATAAAATCAGTAAATGTATTTTGCTTGAATTCCATTTTTCCTGACTCGTACCAAGGTCGGCCCAAATATTCACCTCCTCGAACGTGGGCAATGGCATAGACAAATCCCCTGTCCAACAAACTTAAACGCACCGAAGAAAAGTAGGGTTCAATCGTATGTCCATAGGCCCCGTACCCATAAAGCAGTAACGGCTTTGGACCAGGTTTAGCGCCTTGTTGTCTATATACCAAGGATATGGGTACTTGTGTTCCATCTGCAGAGGTAGCCCAAACTCGCTCAGAGGCGTAATGAGCGGGGTCAAAACCACCGTACACTTCTTGGGTTTTCAATATTTTTTGTGTTCTGTCTCCCAGATCAAAACTGTAGACGGTGCTTGGACGTGTTAGTGAAGAAAAATGATACCTGATTTCTTGGGTGTCAAACTCAGGATGGTATCCCATGGATGCCGTATACGTTTCCCCCTCAAAAGGAAGCAAATAACTCGATTCATCGAGCCATGAAGTAATACGCATTTGGGTTAATCCACCCTCGCGATAAGTCAACACATGATGGCTGTTAAACAAGGTGAAATCCTCGATCAAACGATCAGGATGGTGTTCGATAAACGGCTCCCAATAAATAGAATCCGTTTGGGATAAGGCAGTGCGCATCACTTTGAAGTTTTCCGCATCATCTTTGTTCGTCGTGATGTAAAAGTGATCTTTAAAATGGGAAATGTCGTATTCAACGCCTGTTTCACGTGCGCTAAAACAGGTGAACGCCCCCAAAGGTTGATCAGCGCTCAACCAGTGGTATTCAGAAGTAAGAGTGCTTGAAGTTCCTATGGTGATGAATGCGCCAGATCTAGACTTGGATACAAAGACATCAAAAGTTTCATCCAATTCTTCGTAGACCATTTCATGTGCTTCCTGGGGATCAGCACCTTGTTGTTTTCGGGCTATGGCTTGAAATAAATCGCATCGCCAAACTTGAGCACAGCGGAGACTTACAGGGTCTTTAATGGCGTAAAACAAATACCTGCTATCCTGAGACCAACAGGCATTACCTGGGGTATTGGCCACCTCAAAATCCAGAACAACTCCTGTTTCAAGGTCTTTAACCTGTAGGGTATATTGACGTCTGGAAACACGGTCTACACTAAACACAACATACCGATTGTCGGGGCTCACAGAAAAATGGCCTAACTGATAATAGGTATGGCCCTGTGCCATTTCATTGACGTCGAACAACAATTCTTCCGGGGATACGCCCAACTCTTTCTGTCGCACATACAGAGGATACTGTTGCCCTAATTGATATTTGGTGATGTACCAGTATCCGTTCTTGAAGTAGGGAACAGACTGATCATCCTCTTTGATCCTGGCACGCATCTCCTGATACAATTCCTGCTCCAAAGATTTGGTATGAGCCGTCATTTGATCGTAGTAGGCATTCTCTGCGGCTAAATAAGCCAGCACATCTGGGTGATCGCGCTCATTCATCCAAAAGAATGGATCAATGCGCTCATGTCCGTGAATGCTTAGCTTCTTGGGTCTTTGTGGGGCAACGGGTGGTGTAGGATTCTTTTTCATCGGGGGCAAATATACCCATTATGCCACAGAAAGTTGATCAATAAAGGTCAGTACCCGATCGTGCATAGCATCGGTGTAATCCAGATGAGTGACCATACGCCATTTACCCTCGCCCATCTGAGAAATCCTCAATTGTATTTGACCCAGCTCCTGAACAAATTTGTCAGAGGGCATCAGCGATTCATCCAAAGTAAAAATCACAATATTGGTTTCGCATGGCTCGACTGAATGCACCCAATTTTTACGGGCCAGCGCTTTGGCCAATTCACCCGCTTTTTTATGATCCTCCACCAACCTTGCTCGATGGTTATCCAGGGCGTAAATACCCGCTGCAGCTAAATATCCAGCTTGTCTCATCCCACCACCAAATACTTTGCGCACCCGTATCAATTGCTGCACAAAATCTTTGCTTCCCGCTACCACAGAACCAACAGGAGCTCCTAGACCTTTGCTCAGACAAACGCTGATTGAATCAAAAAGATCACCAAAAACACGGGCGTCTAGACCCTGAACAGCAAGCGCATTCCACAAACGGGCTCCATCCAAATGGTAACCTAAACCGTTTTGTGTGCATACCTGCTTGATTCGTTTTAGTTCTTCCACTGACCAACAAGCACCACCCCCTTTGTTGGTGGTATTCTCGATACAGACCAGTGAAGTTAACGGACTGTGGTAGAAATCAGGTGGATTAATCACTTGTGCTACTTGATCAGCGGTCATCATTCCGCGTTCCCCTTGAACCAGTCGACAAGACACGCCTGAGTTGAAACTCACCCCTCCCCCTTCATAATGGAAAATATGTGCATATCTATCGCAGATCAATTGTTGACCGGGCTGTGTATGCACTTTGATGGCAGCTTGATTGGCCATGGTACCGCTGGGAAAAAACAAGGCAGCCTCTTTTCCCAAGAGTTTAGCTACTTTATCCTCCAGCTCATTCACCGTAGGATCCTCCTTGTACACATCGTCTCCCACTCTAGCTTCCAGCATCGCTTCCAGCATCCCTTGAGTGGGTTTGGTCACCGTATCACTCACTAAATTAATCACTGTTTCCATCAAAATCCGCAGTTCAAAAATTTCTGATCATCACTTCCAATCGGAGGCCCATCTGGCAAAGGGGGTAGTTCGGGGACTACACCAGCTGACGAACCACTGCTCAAAGATTTTATATGGGCTAGATATAAAGTTTTAACGCGTTCTGGAACTTTTTTATTCATCCACGATTGGGACAATTTGGCCAAATGATCCTGAGCCATCATGCGAACTTGTGGAAAAACAGACTCATGGACGGACAAGGCATAGATATAGGACAGATATCGTGTGCCGATCATTTCTTGGATCGATTGATGATAAGCCGTAGCGTGTTGACGACTGAACAAATATTCACTGGTTTTGTCCAATAATTCGTCCAGCCCTAACTGCTGGTCATCCATCCATTTTTGTTGAACAACCCGGCCAATGCGTTCGGGTTGGAACATAAACCCAAAAGCAATATCCGCTGCTGATACTGCAGCAGTAAATGGATCAAAGGCGCTGCCTAATTGACTTTTAAACGATTCCCTTCCTCTTTGATCGCCAAAGACTCGAGGAGGAAATAACCCCAGTTTGTCGACGGGAATAGCCAGTTGCTCTGCATCCAGGGCGGATAATAAACCGTTTAAGGCCTTTCTTTGAGCATCTGCTGCGAGCGGGGCCACCTCTGGTTCAACTCCCCCTTTCACCTGATACGCATAAGTCAGCGCACCCAACTGTTTGGCCACCGCCTCGGTTTGGTATCGATGCCAAAAAAATAAGGGAACAAATACATCTTCAAGCTCACTAGCAGTTCCCCGTTCCAGGTTATCCCAAGAAAACCCATTCATGGCTGTTTTGCGTACCGCCAGCATGTCATAAAGTTCTGCTACCACATCCGCTCCATTATCCCAAAGATGGGCCGTGGCACTAGGGCTAGAAGCAGGACGCGCATCTTGATCCGTTAAATACCTCAATCCACTGGTGTACGCATTGTCTAAAATCTGGGCCAATGCTTTTTCTTGGTCCTCACCCGGGGCAACCGAACTGTACGCATATGCTACACTAACTTTATCCCATGCGCCAATACCCGTTTCATAGGCGTTATCCAGAGATACTTTACCGTCAACCAGTGATAACTGAGGGTGTGGGTAGTCCATCACTGAGGATTTTTCCCTGGTACTAGCTGCATAATTATGGGCAAATCCCAATGTGTGTCCGATCTCGTGGGCCGATAACTGTCTGATCCGTGATAGAGCAAAATCCATTAATGCCTGCTTGGAACTAGCACTGGCAAAGGGTTGTTGCGACAGTGCTTGAGCAATCATATAGTCTTGTCGGATCCGCAAACTGCCCAAAGACACATGACCTTTGATGATTTCTCCGGTTCTGGGA
>JALQVG010000061.1 GCA_023260435.1 Flavobacteriaceae bacterium
TATATAAAGTTATAATACATTAAACTAACTAACTAACTAATACGATATTATCGGCTCTTCTAGTTTCTTACACAAATTGAATAAAGAAATTTCAAAATTTAATTAAAAAACTATTGACATTCAATATAAAATATATTATAATTCGATTAAACTGGCTAAACCGTTTCCCCTTAAAGGTTAATGGCTTCACCTCTCGGGTAGTTAAATTTAACGTCCATAACCCGTCATAACCTCCCATATAAATCATCTCGGGCTGCGTATCTGATCTAGCCATCGCCATCAAATAAATTTCAGGATTCTTTGGTGTACCTAACTTGCCCGAAAAAAACGGGGTAATCGTCTGGGTCCTTCGATCAAAAACATCCAATACACCTCCTTCGTTTCCCAACAATAACCGATGCTCGTCCAAGGACAACAAGGCATAGACAATGGTATATTTGGGAAATCGTTTGGCCACCCCTGATGGATCAACATATACGGCCCCTGAATAACTAGCGTAAAAAAAATCTCCCTGATTGAAGAAATGTATTCCTCGGGTGCTCTGATTTTCCAAGTAAGGAAAAGGTTGATACACCTTAGGTTGATAACCCCCTAGTGGTATCACGTCAACTCCTTGGTCATGAGCGACCAATACTCGGTCCCGGTGATACAAAACCCGATTAAAATCAGGTAATGTTTTGGATAGTGTGAAATAATTTGGCCTATTGAGCGTGGACTCATCAAATTGAACAACCTTATTTGGAGAGACTTGGACCCACTGACCGGACTGATTTTGAGCGACTAATAGCCTATCGTGTTCCATAAATTGGTCTAAATGTCGCAATTGGTTATTATGAAACTGAAAAAGACCTCTGCCACCGCCGTGAATTAAAAAACCTCCCTGGTTTAAAGGATAGAGCAGACCCTGTTCAAAACTGATCGATTCATGCCAAACCGTTTTGGGTACAGCGCTGGGAAAATATTCCGCCCAATACCCCTGTTGAAATGGAATAATCCAACTTTTTGCCCCATAAACAGGTGGATTAAACAAACCCGTATTCTGAGTTACTCTTGGCACCAAATCAGTAACTACCTCTGAGCATTTACCCTGAACAAATATCAAGTGGCCTGTGTCAAACCCCAAGATCACCTGATCTTGTTCCGCTTCAATCCACAAAAATTGAGCTTGCGGAACATCAGCATAAAATTTTTCCAAGACTACGTGATAAGACCAATCCGATAAATCTACATAACCCAAACGGTTTTGCTCAGCGATATATACCCTTCCATCAGAGGTAGCAGCGATACCTAGAGGACTTTCGGGATACCAACCAGCAATACCATTACCCACATCAACCGCCGACAATCCATCAAAGCGATACACACGTCCGTTTCTGATCAACCATAAATATTCCTGGTGGTCTACGGCCAAGTCTTTAACCACCCAAATGGCTCCATCACTGGATAGAGGTAATCGATAGGAAGCAATGCTTTGGGCATTGAGCACCCAGAGGAAGGAACTAAAAAAAGTTAAGAGGAATTGTTTTTTGAGGTTAGTCATAAAGATAAAACTACCTCTTTCATCCATGAGGAGGATTATTATTCGATAATCGGTAAAATTAAATCGACCAAAGGTCTACAAGGCCAACACTAATAATTCATTTCGTCTCAATTGAATTTTGCCCTCATTTTCCAGCTTCTTCAGCAGTCTGGAAACCACAACGCGCGACGTATTTAAATCCTTGGCTATTTCATGGTGGGTTGTTTTCAGCGTGTCGTTACCCGCCACCATGGCTTTGTCTTGTAGGTATTTGAGCAGTCGTTCATCCATACGCATAAATGCAAGGGTATCCACCGTATCCAGTAGCTCGACCATGCGCATATGGTAACTCTCCACAATAAATTGTTGCCATGTAGGGTAATTTCCCATCCATAAGGTCATGTATTTCACCGGGATCATAATTAACTCAACATCCGATTCGGCTACCGTTCTCACCTGGCTTTTATGAGTGCCCAAACAACAGCTAAATGACATAGCACACGTATCTCCTTTTTCAATATAATAGAGCACCAACTCATTACCTTCCTTGTCCTCGCGAAGTACTTTAATAGCACCTGATAACAGTAGAGGCATGAATTGAAGGGTGTCTCCAATATCCATCAGCTCTGTTCCCTCAGGGGCTGTTTTAAAAGCGCCCACCTGAAGCACCTCTTCCAATAAGGCGGGTTCTAACAAAAAACCGTACTGTTCTTGAAGCAAGTCAATCACATATGGGTCAGTTATCTGTGGCATAGTTCATTTAATTTTAGGCAAAATAGACCATTTTAAGCCATCAATCAAAGATAGCGATCACTTAAACTGTACAGTCCGGATCGGATTAATTGATGCTACTACTCTAGCCGGTACGAGGAGCAGCAACATACTACCCGCTAAAACTACAGCATTTAATAATAGCCAGGAGTAAATATCTAAAGACACGGGTACATAATTGATGTAATAATCCTGGGGGTTTGGAAATTCAATCCACCTCCAATAATACTGAGATCCCAAAAAAATAAGCCCTAACAGATTACCCCAAAACATACCTCTAAATACCAATCCACTGGCATTGTACAGAAAAATACGTTGAATATCACTGTTGGTTGCGCCCAGGGTTTTCAATACACCAATGGTTGAGGTGCGGTCCAGAATGATGACTAACAAGGCCGTAACCATATTTAACCCCCCTACCAACAACATAATCGACACCACTAGAGCTATGTTAAAATCAAACAAGTCAATCCACTCAAATATGGCGCTAAACCGTTGTTTGATGCTGCGGACATCCCAGTCTGAGGGCGTGGCATCGTACGCATTAAAGGCAATTTCATCCAGATCATCAAAGGAACTCACTTTGAGCTCTAGCTGACCTACTTCATCGGGGGACCACCCGTTTAACTGACGTAAAGTAGCTATGTCCATCCAAAGGTATTGGGCATCTAAGCTTTCAAATCCACTTTCATAAATACCCACCACATCAAATTTGCGCTGGCTGGGTATTCCCTGGGAAGTATGGTTGAGAAAAAACCCGCGACACTCATCTCCCACCTTTAACTGAAGTTTCTGGGCTAGTGTTTGGGATAGCAAAATCTCTGTATTTTTTGGCTTTCCCCATTGGGGCAATCTTCCGCTGACCAATAAGCTGCTCAATGGTGCTGTATCATAATCCTCGCCTATACCTTTAGCAATAAATCCCTCAAAGGTATCCTCGGTGCGAATTAAACCCGCTTTTTGAATCACTCCCTGTACCTGTTGAACCCCAGGTAATTTAGCTAGTCTATCTATCTGGGCTGTATCTACCTTAAGTGGTTTTAAATGTACTTGAGATTGGTTGTGGTCCATGTGAATCACCTGAATATGGCCTTCAAAAGCCGCGATTTTATCGCGAATAACCATTTTTAATCCACGACCTGTACCCATAGCCACCAACATCATGACCATACCAAGCGCAATCGCACCAATAGCGATTTGAATGATTGGCGCAGATGCCTTACTTTTATCTGAGGTACCTAAGCGCAGGCGCCTAGCAATAAACAAACTAAAATTCAATGAGAACTGGGTTGATTTATGTCAAAAATACCATTTTATCGCTTGTTGCGGCTTTGTGTTTCAGCAATATTAGCCTTCATGCCCAATCCAAATCACCTCAACCCATTGTGGGAGCGGCTCAATTATCCAGTTATCTGGGGAAATTAACGCAGAAAAACATAGCGATTGTTGCCAACCAAACCTCTGTGGTCCCAAGTAAACACGGATACACTCACCTGGTAGATACCTTGAACCACCTTGGTGTGTCGGTGGTAAAGGTATTTGCCCCAGAGCACGGGTTTCGAGGAAGTCAAGATGCCGGAGCGGATGTATTGGACGATAAAGATCCAAAAACAGGTATACCCCTAATTTCTTTACACGGAGTCAATCGCAAACCGCAGCCAGCACATTTAGAAGGGATAGACCTTGTTGTATTCGACATTCAAGATGTAGGTGTGCGTTTTTACACCTACATCGCGACGCTTCAGTTGGTGATGCAAGCCTGCGCGGAACAAGGAATACCTTTATTGGTGCTTGACAGACCTAATCCAAATGCTCACTTGATTGATGGGCCGGTGATGGAATGGGAAAACAAAAGTTTTTTGGGTATGACACCCATACCGTTGCTTTATGGGATGACTATCGGCGAATACGCCCTAATGTTGGCAGATCAACCAAGTTGGCTTTGGGAAGCCTACGGGCCTACAGGAGGTGAAATGGGACCTAAAGCTCAGATCGAAGTTGTTCCTGTAGCGCACTATACACACCGCACACCTTATGTGCTGACGATACCCCCTTCACCCAATCTAAGAGAACCTCAAGCTGTGGCGCTCTACCCAAGTCTGGGTTTATTTGAAGGCACTACATGGAACGCAGGCCGGGGTACAGAACGACCCTTCACACAAGTGGGTAGCCCCATGGGAAATGCCGAATATTTCAAACACACCTATACCCCGATAGCTCGACCAGGGGCCACTGACCCAAAACACAAAAACAAATTGTGCTATGGTTTAGACCTCAGCGGGGTGACTGAAATCCAAGGTATTCACCTGGATTGGTTGATAGAGGCCTACCAAAATAGCTCAGATAAAAGCCTGTTTTTCTTGGATCCAGGCTTTAAAAAGCATGCGGGTACTTCTGTGCTCCAACAACAGATTGAATCAGGGATGAGCGAACAAAATATCAAGAAAACTTGGCAGACAGGTATCGCTGAATTTAAGCGGATTCGCCAAAACTACTTGTTGTACCCGGAGCACTAATTATTTTTGTGCAGGGCTTTTATAGGGTTTAAAAGCCAAGGCCAACAAATACTTTAAACGACTGTTCTGTTCGGCGTCTGGATAAGTGTCTACGCCGAAAACGACGCGGTCTGCTGGGAGGTATTGGTAGGTGCCAAAAATACGGTCCCAGAGTGAAAAAATGTTACCGTAATTGGCATCCGTATAGGGGAGCTGGTGGTGGTGGTGTATTTGGTGCATATTAGGGGTAACCACGATCCACTGCAGCCATTGATTCACCCATTGGGGCAACAAAATATTGGCGTGGTTAAATTGAGAGAGCACTACTGACAAGCTCTGATAAAGCATGATCACTCCCACGGAGGCACCTGTAACCCATACAGCCAATAAGGTGAATCCAAAACGCACTACGCTTTCCATGGGATGGTGTCTGTTGGCCGTAGTGGTATCCACTTCGTGATCCGTATGGTGGATTAAATGAAATCCCCAAAGCACTTTTACTTTATGCTCAGACCAATGAGCAAAATAAGCCCCAATCAAATCGAGTAAAGCCACCCCGACCAATACCTGTGCCCAAAAAGGGATACCAGACAGTACGTAAAGCAGGCCCCATTGGTGGGTTTGGGTCCAGTCACTGAGCCATAATAAAAGTCCAGCTAGCGAAAAATTAACCAAGATCGTCGTGGCTGTGAAAAAGAAATTCAGTCCAGCGTGTTTGGTTTTTTTATAATTCATCAATCGCCCAGGCAGGCCACTTTCCAGCATCCAAAAAAAAGCGATTCCCCCAACCAGTAGAGCACTTCTGTGCAAAGAGGGGATAGTTTCGAAATAATTGATCAAATACTCCATAGCGTTTTGCTGTGATTAGCAGAGGAAATATACTACTTTATTTCTTTTTTCATCTGCTCGACTACCTCAAAAGCTGCAGGGCAAATAGCCGTGTTTTTCAAGGTAATTTCGGTGATTTGATAAATCTTAGGTCGATCTGTATGAGGATATTCCGCACAGGCTTTGGGCCGAACCTCATAAATACTGCACTTGTTATCCCCTCCTAAAAAGGGACAAGGGAGTTGCTGTAATACTTGATCTCCATCCTCATCCACCCGAAGATAGGTTGCGATGAATTTTTGTGGAGTAAGTCTTAAGTGCTTAGCTATGCGGACAATATCCTTGTCTGTATACAAAGGACCCGTGGTGGTGCAACATTGGGCACAATCCAGACAATCAATGCGTTTAAACACCTCATGATGTATGCGCAAGACTTGTTGGTCAAGTTTTTTTGGGGGACGTTTTTTGAGTTGTTGAAAAAACTGCCTGTTTTCTTTGAGCCGTTGCGCAGCCCACGAAGGAAGCTTGTTGAGCCATTCTTCCACGTTAAGGAATATTGAGGTATTTGTGGGTCTGAATAGAAACCTTCCACTTTGGGTGGGCCATGACATAATCCACTATAAGTGGCATCACCTTTTCGCGAACACTCCACTCAGGTTGTAAGTACAAGTGACAATCTGCACTTACCTTTTGCGCCTGTTCCTCTGCCCAAATCAAGTCGTGTTTGTTGTACACAATTACCTTGAGTTCATCGGCCCGAGTATAAGCCTCAGCCAGCGGTGCCTTGTTTTTTTTGGGGGATAAACAGACCCAATCCCAATGACCCGAGAAAGGATAGGCGCCAGATGTTTCAATATGGATGGCCAATCCGTTCTTTTTCAATGCTTCAGTAAGTGGACCCATGGGCCAAGTCAATGGCTCACCACCAGTCACTACGATGGTCTGATACGGCTGAGCGGCTGATACTATTTCTTCAACCCAAGTAGCTGGGTGATGTTGGGGATCCCAACTTTCTTTGACATCACACCAATGACAACCTACATCACACCCTCCTACACGGATAAAATAGGCCGCTTTTCCTTGATGAAAACCCTCACCTTGGATGGTGTAAAAGGCCTCCATGAGCGGAAGGGCCACTCCTTTATCGACAAACGAAGGTTCAATTGGATTCATGGGGCAAATATAACCTTTTGGTCCGCAAAGGACTAGTAAAAATACACCCTGATTTCCCTGTTATTTGCCGGTGATTTCTACAAATTGGTTACATTCGCAACAGAGAATTTATCTATGAAAAAAAGAATAGTACTGATCGGTCTTTTCGCGCTAATCACCGCGTGCAATCAGGAATCTCCATTCACTATGGGTGAAGGACGCGTGGGGCTGCTCAATAAAGAAACCCCTATAAATAGCTTGTTCACTGTATTTGCTGCGGATTCAGTAGCTGTAGATACCGTGGCTATTGAAGCTGATGCAGTTGTCGACCCGATAAAAATATATGAAAAAGGTGGAGCTCATTTATTGACCATCACCCCTACTCAGGACAGTATTCAGTTGGTTAAGCACATTCGTGTGATGGACCCAAGATATACTACCTCCAAAGGAATTCATCTGGGCAGCACCTTTGCTGAGCTAAAGAAAGCCTATGAAATTGAGAAGGTGACCGGGTCACTAAAATCAGTCATGGTGACCCTCAAAGGTGTCGATGAATACGTGACTTTTGACCGAGAAGTATTGCCAGAAAATATCCGATGGAGTCTTGACGCTTCTATTGAAGCCTTTCAAATTCCGGATAACGCCCAGATCAAACACCTGATGATCAACTGGGGTGATCGATGAAAAAAACACTCCAGAAGTTACTTCCTTTAGCCTACGGAGGTTTTTTTAACAGCCTTTCCTACATAGCACAACCTTGGGTGGTACAAAAGGCGTTCACCCTATTTGTTTCTCCTAGAAAAGGAAAAATCCTTCCGCACCAGCAATCTTTCTTACAAAAAGCTACTGCCGAGGTAGTCGAAGTGGAAGGATTGGCCATTCAAACCTATACCTGGCCAGGTACTGGGCCCACCGTACTTTTATTTCATGGTTGGGAAAGCAATGCCTTTAGATGGAGAAAGTTAATCGAAGTGCTTCGTCCTTTGAATTACCACATCATTGCCCTTGATGCACCAGCTCATGGCGCATCTGCCGGTAAGGTACTTCACGTGCCGCTTTACCAAAAAATAGCTGCAGGATTGATGGAGCGTTTCCGTCCTCAATTTGCCGTTGGCCATTCTATGGGGGGCATGATGCTGTTATATCACCAACACTTAGGGGGTACAGAATCCCTGAAAGGATTGGTCATTCTTGGAGCTCCTGCTGATTTAAAAAACATTATGAAACAGTATAAGTCCATACTTAAACTCAACAAAAAAGTATTCGATGGATTGGATGAATTGTTTAAATCAGACTTTAATTTTCGAATTGAAGATTTTTCGGTAGCTGAATTCAGCAAATCTTATACCATTCCAGGCCTGTTAGTGCACGACAAAAAAGACTTAATCGTGCCCTACTCCAGTGCTGAAAAAATTGCCAGAAATTGGAGAACTGCCGAACTGATTACCACAGAGGGGCATGGTCATTCTCTACATCAAAAAGAAATAAACGAGGCCATCGGTCGATTTATGACCAAGATCAATTAAGCGATCATCATAGCCCGCTCTCGTGCGATCAAAGTATTTTTCAACAACATAGCTATCGTCATCGCTCCTACACCACCAGGCACTGGTGTAATGTATGAAGCTTTCTTTGAGACTTCGTCAAAGTCAACATCTCCCGTGATATAATACCCTTTAGGCAAACGCGCATCTGGAATCCTGTGAATACCTACATCCACTACTACCGCCCCTTCTTTAATCATATCACCTTTGACAAAATGGGGCACCCCAAGGGCGGAAACAACCACATCTGCTTGTAGGAGCAATTCCTTCAAGTTCTTGGTGCGCGAATGAGCTAAAGTTACTGTTGCATCTGCCCAAATTCCTTTGCGACTTAGCAGCACACTCATGGGACGACCTACAATATGACTTCTTCCAATAACAACAGCATGTTTCCCGGAAACCGAAATTTGATAACGCTCCAAAAGCTCCATCACTCCATAAGGGGTCGCTGGTAGGAATGTTTCTAAGTCCAAACACATCTTCCCTACATTCACTGGGTGAAAACCATCTACATCTTTGGCTGGATCTATAGCCATGATGATTTTGTGTTCATCGATGTGTTTTGGCAAAGGTAATTGAACAATAAATCCGTCAATTTCAGGATTGCGGTTTAACTCGTCAATGTGCTTTAAAAGAACTTCTTCGGTAACCTCTTGGGGAAGTTTAATCAATGTCGATTCAAATCCAATTTTTTGGCAAGAACGCACTTTGCTGCCAACATAGGTTAAGCTTGCCCCGTCTTCACCCACCAAAACGGCTGCTAAATGCGGTACTTTCTGACCAGCTTCTTTCATTTTGGTTACGGTTTCCGCAATCTCCTCCTTGATTTGATTGGCGATTTTAAGTCCTTCTAACAATACCATAAACTATAATTATTTAGGACCCATGGCTCCAGGAAACCCCGGAGGCATACCGCCCATCATTTGCATCATTTTTTTTGCACCACCACCCTGCATCATCTTCATCATTTTACTCATCTGTTCAAACTGCTTCATCAAAGCATTAACCTCTTCCAAGGTTCTTCCACTACCCTTAGCAATGCGTTTTTTGCGATTTAAATCGATTTTATGCGGCTGAGAACGTTCCAGTGGAGTCATCGAATGAATCATCGCCTCTACATATTTAAAGGCGTCGTCATCGATGTCAATTCCTTTCAATGCTTTTCCCACACCAGGAATCATTCCCAGAAGATCCTTCATCGATCCCATTTTCTTGATTTGCTGTATTTGCGTCAAGAAATCATCAAAGCCAAACGTGTTCTTGGCAATCTTCTTTTGAATTTTTCGGGCTTGTTCTTGGTCAAACTGATCCTGGGCACGTTCAACCAAGGAGATGACATCGCCCATACCTAAGATTCGGTCGGCCATTCGTTCGGGATAGAACACATCAATGGCCTCCATTTTTTCGCCAGTACCGATAAACTTAATCGGTTTATTAACTACAGACTTGATAGAAATAGCTGCCCCTCCTCGGGTATCGCCATCTAACTTGGTGAGCACTACCCCGCCAAACTGCAAAACATCGTGAAAAGCTTTAGCCGTATTTACCGCATCTTGACCTGTCATGGAGTCAACGACAAATAGTGTTTCTGAAGGAGCAATGTTTTTATGGATCAAGGCGATCTCATCCATCATTTGCTGATCTACGGCCAAACGTCCAGCGGTATCGACAATCACCACATTATGGCCATGCGTTTTGGCGTATGCGATTCCCTCTTGGGCTATGGCCACTGGATCCTTAGAGTCTTTATTTGAATAAACGGCCACTCCAATTTGTTCTCCCAAAATATGCAGCTGATCGATAGCTGCTGGACGATAGACATCACAACCCACTAAAAGAGGTTTTTTGGATTTTTTCGTTTTTAGGTAAAGCGCCAACTTACCGGCAAATGTAGTCTTACCTGAACCTTGTAATCCCGACAGCAATACAACGGCAGGACTACCGCTTAAGGTCAATTCTTGGGCAGCCCCCCCCATCAGCTCAGTCAGTTCATCTTTGACGATTTTTACCATCAACTGACCTGGCTGCAAACTGGTCAACACCTGTTGCCCCAGTGCTTTTTCTTTGACTGATTGAGTAAAATCCTTGGCGATCTTATAGTTTACGTCCGCATCAAGTAACGCTCTTCTAACTTCCTTGAGCGTTTCAGCTACGTTGATTTCCGTGATCTGCCCACGTCCTTTGAGCACGTGTAGGGCTCTATCTAACTTATCGCTTAACTGATCAAACATAAATAATTTCCTTTAGGTTCATCATCTGCTTTACATTCTTTGTGGGGCATCGATACCCAATAAGCTTAAAGCATGCTCAATCCTTTGAGCTACCGCTTCACACAATTGTATCCTGAATACCCTCAACGGAGCATCTGTCTCCGCCAGAATAGGTAGATTTTGGTATAGTGAATTAAACCCCTTGACACCCTCATAGAGGTAATTGGCCAAAAGCGCAGGTGAATACTGAGCTGCTGCATGATCTATAACATTCGAGTATCCATGAATCCAAACCAACAGGGAAACCTCTTTTTCTGATAGTTTTATACCGGAAATCGGTTGGTCAATCGGTTCCGTTACCTTGCGCAAAATCGATTGAATACGCGCGTAGGTATACTGGATAAATGGCCCCGTATTTCCATGAAAATCTACAGATTCATTTGGATCAAACAAAATGCGTTTTTTGGGATCTACCTTGAGTAAATAATATTTTAAGGCGCCCATTCCAATGCTGTGGTACAACTTGGCTTTTTGTTGTTGATCCATCCCCTCAAGTTTACCCAACTCATCAGCTAAGCTCTGAGCTGTTTGCGACATATCGGAAATCAAGTCATCTGCATCGACAACGGTACCTTCCCTGCTTTTCATTTTTCCAGAAGGTAGGTCAACCATACCATAACTTAGGTGATACAAGTCATCTGCCCAGTGATAACCAAGTTTCTTAAGTATGAGAAAGAGCACTTTAAAGTGGTAATCCTGTTCGTTGCCCACAGTGTACACCATACCCCCTACATCAGGGAAGTCAACTGCTCTTTGCAGTGCAGTACCTAAGTCCTGCGTCATGTATACCGAAGTACCGTCAGAGCGCAGCAATATCTTTTCATCCAACCCATCTGCGGTGAGATCGATCCAAACACTTCCATCGGGTTTTCTGAAAAACACACCCTGACTAAGCCCTTGTTCAACGACTTCTTTGCCCAACAAATAAGTGTCACTTTCGTAATAGTACTTGTCAAAAGAGACGCCTAACTGTTGGTATGTTTGCTCAAAACCACTATAAACCCATGAGTTCATCATCTTCCAAAGGGCCACAACTTCTGGATCTCCTGATTCCCACTGACGAAGCATTTCTTGAGCTGCGATGAGTATTGGCGCCTGTTGTTTGGCTTGTTCTTCAGAAAGCCCTTGAGCGATGGCTTGCTCTACCTCTTTTTTGTACGCTTGATCGAAAGCCACATAGTACCTCCCGACCAACTTGTCGCCTTTCAATCCGGAAGACTCAGGGGTGACTCCCTCGCCAAATAATTTCCACGCCAACATACTTTTGCAGATGTGGATCCCTCGGTCGTTGATAATTTGTGTTTTGTATACCTGATAACCAGCGGCTTCTAGAATCCTGGCTACTGAATAGCCCAAAAGATTATTTCGCACATGCCCTAAATGAAGTGGCTTGTTGGTGTTGGGAGATGAATATTCTACCAATCGAGCACCTCTGGAACCTGAGGGATAAGGAGTCAATGCGGATTGGTAAAGTTGAGCGATCCAATAATCATCGGATAACTCGAGGTTTAGAAACCCTTTAACCACGTTAAAAGCAGCCACTTCTGAAAGCGTTTCTACCAAATGCGTCCCTAAATCCTGACCTATCTGTTCCGGTGATCCTTTGATATGGCGCATCATTGAGAAAACGACCACAGTAATTTGACCGGCAAATTCTTTTTTGGTTGGCTGTAGGTCGATCTGAGGCAAAACTACCCCGTACCGCTTTTCCACCGCCTGGATCAATACGTGTTCTAACTGTTTTTCAAAGTGCATTTCAAGGGCATTAAAGGCGCAAAAATAAGTTATTTTCGCGCTATTCCCTTAAGCGATCCGCATTGATTGTGGTAAAAATATCTCTGCCAGCATACACCGAGCACTTCCACCTCCATAGGTTTCTATAGTGGTTAGATCAGGTGCAACGATCACACATGACTCTTCGATGATGCGTACTTGATTTTGCGTAAGACTCTTTAGTGCAGACTGACTCATCACCATCAAAGGACCATGAGTACCCCGCACCTCCAACATATTACCGGCAAACTGATGCATTTGCGCCTCTGTAATATCGATGATTTGCAACCCATCAGACTTTAAGTGTTGCAGTACATTCTTTCTTTCCTTACTGTCTTTGATCGAACTGCTGCAGATTACAGCTACCTGACTACCCACGCAGAGCATCACATTGGTGTGGTAAATGGGTATGAGCTGACCACCTACCGTTTGACTAGCGGTAAAAACTACTGGGGTGTACTCGAAATCCTCACAAAATTCAATCAATAAATCCTCATCTGTTCTTTGCGATAATGCGGCATAAGCTTTTTGGTGGGCGTGATCCAACACCATGGAACCTGTGCCTTCCAAAAAAATACCGTCCAAAGCAGCCTCTGAGTAATCATACACCTCCTCGATGAAAAATCCTGCCGCCTCGATCGCCTCTAAAACACTGTCTGAACGCTCCTCCCGTCTGTTAGGGGCTTTCATGGGGTAAATGGCAATCCTTCGATCTGGATGAGTGCTGATCCAATTATTCGGGAAATGGGCGTCCGGTATATCCTTTTCTTGATCTGCCTGTACCACAACAACCTGAACTCCATGTTCACGCAAGAGGGTGACAAAATTGTCAAATTCTTTTTGGGCCAATTCCAATAAATGAGATGACCCGTCAACATCCTGATGTTGAAAATAGTTATCCTGAGCTGTTTGCTCGTTTGACCTGAATTGACTGGGGCGCACCATCAATAGCGCATGGGTTGTTTGTTGACTCATTTGATTCGATGTAATGGCAGGGTACTGCAGCGCAACATCCCGCCCTGTTTAGCAATTTCTTTATAAGTTACTTCTTCTACGTTCAGTCCCATGGACCTCATCCAAGCATTAATTCTCCCCAATCGGGATTCTGAGACAACTACACTAGGACTAATGGAAAATACATTACATCCCATCATAACCAGTTCCTCCTTATTGATGTCAAATACCCGTTCTGGTCCAAAAAAAGACCTAATCCAAGCAACATCCTCGGGATGCGTGAAACCCGGTGGATAAATAAGGGCCATATCACGACCTATAGGCTGAAAACAACAGTCCAAATGAAGCGCATTGGCATAGGGATCCGTGTTGGATTTCTCCAACTCAAAGGCTTTCACTTTTTTATGGGGAAATAATTTCGCTAAAAAATCTACCGCAGCAGCATTGGTTCTGGCGGTGATTTTATTTTTATAGTCCTGCTTAAGGTAAACACCCACAAACAAATAATCATTCCAGGGCATCACATCACCCCCCTCGACGTGAACCTGTTCTGGAGGAACAATAATACAGGCTGGATCTGCTTGCTTGATCAAGTATTGAATGGCATCAGTTTCTGTAGCCCTGTCTGGCAATATATTGGAAAGAACCCATTTGTCCTCTACCACAAAAGCGATATCTCGAGCAAATATCTGATTACAACCTGGAATTACTTCAGGGCGAAACACCTCGACGCCATGCCTTGAAAATACTTCTGCAAGCCCTTCCATCTCAGCGATCATATCAGCTTCCGATGGGTAACTTCCCGCCTTTAGATGCATCAGCGAGTTGGGATCATACGCATTATCCAATGTAGGTGGAGGACCTTGGTCTTGAGCAATACCCAAGATCACAGACTTTAACTGATCGGTCTCGTTGTGTATGTGGAGTGTGAGATACATAATAAAAAACC
>JALQVG010000117.1 GCA_023260435.1 Flavobacteriaceae bacterium
TGACTACGTGATTGCCAGCGAGCATACCTTGATCAAACTTTCAGAATTGAGTATTGGACTGGCTCCTGCAGTGATTGCTCCTGCAGTAGCTAGAAAAATTGGGGCGTCCGGTCTAGCAGCCTTGGCTCTATCGCCAGCGCAATGGCATGAAATTACTGGATTGGCCTGTGGGCCGCTTACACAGCGCACAACTCGGGAACCTGAGGATTTGGATAAAGCGATAGACGTGTTTCTAAAAGAACAGAGCGCACATGCTCCCAGTGCGCTTAAAGCCATCAAAAACGCGCTTTGGGAGGACACGGCACATTGGGAACAACTGCTCTTCGAGCGGGCAAAAGTCACTGCTGCCTTGGCCCTCAGCCCGGAAACCCAAGCCGCTTTGGAAAAATACCGAAGCAAATAAGTACCTTTGCCAAAATCGATTATGAGTAGCATTCGCATCACCAAGATTTTTACTTTTGAGACCGGTCACGCACTTTGGGGCTATGACGGCAAGTGCCGCAACGTTCACGGACACAGTTATAAACTGTCGGTAACCGTCATAGGGACACCTAACTCAGACCCCAACCATCCTAAATTTGGGATGGTTATCGACTTCACAGACCTGAAAAAAATCGTCAAGGAAGAGGTCGTTGATCCATTTGACCACGCCACTGTTTTTAACAAAAACACCCCTCATAAAGCGTTAGCAGAAAGTTTGGCTGAACAAGGACACCATATTATTCTGGCTGATTATCAGCCTACTAGCGAAAATATGGTCGTTGACTTTGCGGAGCGCATCAAAAAAAGATTGCCAGAACACATCAAGCTACACAGCCTAAAGCTTCAAGAAACTGAATCTTCCTACGCTACCTGGCACGCTAGCGACAACCCATAAACCATGCACAAAATCAGTCTGGCACCGAACAAACGCATCTATTTTGCCAGCGACCAGCATTTTGGCGCTCCAGATCCCGCTTCGAGCCGGGCCAGAGAACACCGATTTATTGCCTGGCTGCATCAAATCAACCCTGATTGCGGGGCTTTGTTTTTGTTGGGAGATCTTTTTGACTTTTGGTTTGAATACGACCGCGTTATTCCCAAAGGATTTGTGCGTGTTCAAGGTGCATTGGCCCAGATAGCTGACCAAGGCATCCCCCTTTATTTTTTCACGGGCAATCACGACCTCTGGGTACGCGATTACCTCAGCGAAGAATTAGGATTTCAGGTCTTTAATCAACCTCAATATTTTGAGATCGGATCAAAGAAATTTTTAATCGGACACGGCGATGGTTTAGGGCCCGGGGACTACGGATACAAACGGATGAAAAAGGTCTTTACCTTTCCCTTGTTTCAAACAGCCTTTAAGTGGCTTCATCCTGACTTAGGCGTGCGGCTAGCCCAATATCTTTCGCTGCGCAATAAACTGATCTCTGGGTCTGACGACTTGGTGTTTACCGGGGCAGAAAACGAGTGGCTGGTTCAGTACGCAGTGCAAAAACAAGCAAAATTCCCTGTTGACTACTATCTTTTCGGTCACAGACATCTTGCGTTGGATCTACCGATAGATCCTAAAATTTCAGGTGTTCCAGAAGCGCGTTACGTCAATACTGGAGATTGGATCAATCACCATACGTATGCGGTATTTGATGGAAATAGCCTGGAACTATGCCGCGATACACAGGGCGCTACAGCCTAAAATTCTTCCTCTGCTGCAGTCGATATCCCTGAGCTTTTTTTGATGTCCTTGACCATCAGCTGCACTGAAGTGACCCCATTCCATGTATTGCTTGAGATAGAAAAAAGCACATCTACCAAGCTGCGTGCGCTCATCAAAGATTGGGCATGAGCCCAACCAAAACCGATAAATGGAATAGCGGCACTGTCTCCCTGTGCCCAGGCACCCTTTAAATGGCTGTTGTCTGCGCCTACCGTCTGCGCATAACCCGTTTCATGTACCGCATAAGCAGCCCATACTGGGGCCTCATTACCCGGCCCAAAAGGACCCATCTGCTGAAGTATGCGCATCAGTTTGGGATTAACCTCCCGGAGTTCTATGGTCGCATCTACCCGTATACTCGGCGTCTTTTGGTGCGCTTCAATACGTTCCGCTACAATTCGGTTAAACGCTGTTTTAAACGCTTCATATTGATTGGGATCACAACTCATCCCTGCAGCGGCTTTATGACCGCCGAACTGGATCAAGTGTTGACTACAGGCCTCCAGGGCGGCGTGCAAATCAAAGTCGGAAACAGAACGCGCAGAGGCGTGCAAAATACCCTCGTGTTCTGTAAATACCACCGTGGGCCTGTAGTAGGACTCTGTCAGTTTAGAGGCCACAATCCCGATCACGCCCTTGTGCCAATGACCACATACGACCGTAGCTGATGCCTGCTGTTCCTTCAGGGCTTCCACCTGTGCCAGTGCCTCTTGAAAAATAGTTTCTTGATGACCCCTTCTCTGGGTATTCCAGGTTTCGATTTCTTGAGCCATGGCTCTGGCCTGTTCTAGGGACTCCTCCATCAGCAAGGATACCGCATGCTGGCCGTGCTTGATTCGACCTGCAGCGTTGATACGCGGAGCGACATGGAACTGCAACTGCTCCATCTGCAAGGGCCGCTGTTTTGTCTGCTCGGTAAGCACCGCAAACGCAGCTCTAGGTTTTTGGTTCATTTGGGCTAGTCCCAAATAAGCCAGTGTTCTATTTTCCCCTGTTAGGGGTACAATGTCGGCCGCAATCGCCGTAACCACCAAATCTAAATAAGGGGCTAATGTGCTTTCGGGATCCAGTCCCATCGCCAAACACAAGCCGTGTATTAACTTAAGTCCCACACCACAGCCGCATAGTTCCTTATAGGGATAGCTACAGTCAGAGCGTTTGGGGTCCAAAACAGCTACCGCTGGTGGAAGTGTAGCTCCTGGTTCGTGGTGATCGCAAACCACGTAGTCAATACCTA
The DNA here is from genome assembly GCA_023260435.1 of Flavobacteriaceae bacterium. Taxonomy (GTDB): domain Bacteria; phylum Bacteroidota; class Bacteroidia; order Flavobacteriales; family Flavobacteriaceae; genus MAG-120531. The sequence continues at coordinate 2,937 of JALQVG010000117.1, forward strand.
AAGTTTTCGCGTGTGCTATTTGTTCGTGTGCTTTGATGCCGCAGTCTAAGGCGATGACTAAGTCGATTTGTGCCGCCTGTGCACGATCTACGCTCACCCAGGAAACGCCATACCCCTCTAAGTATCTATCGGGGATATAGGTGATGACCTGATCGGTAAACTGCTGTAAAAATCCGGCCATCAAAGCGACGGAGCAAGTTCCGTCTACATCGTAATCCCCATAGACCATCAAGCGACTGCCCTGGGCCAATGCATCCATGATTCGATCCACGGCCGCGTCCATGTCGGCCATTTCAAAAGGATCGTGTAGTCCCGACCATTCAGGTCTAAAATAAGCCTTGGCCTGATCGTAGCTAGTCACCCCGCGCTGTACCAATAATGCTGCGATCGCTGATGGAACACTCAAGGATTGGGCTAGTGAAGCGGTTAAACCCGCATCAGCCTGAGGGGCAAACTGCCAGTGCATGGAAAAATTTGTTAGGATTCGTGGTGGAACACACAACTGGTGGAAACCTCAGAAAATCTGCGGAACATTTCCATGACTCCACAGTATTTAGTCACTGAAAGCTCGACACAGCGTTCCAATTTCTTTTCATCTAATTGATCTCCATAAAAATGATAGACCACCTTCACTTGATCGTAATACTTAGGGTGTTCCTCAGTCAATCGGGCATCTATGTCAATTTCAAAGGCGCGCACAGGCACTTTCATCTTTTGGAACAAGGAGACCACATCGATACCTGAGCACCCTGCCAGCGCAGTAAGCATCAACGACTTGGGACGATATCCTGCCCCAGATCCCCCATCTTGAACATCAACATCTATAGACACCATATGTCCTGACGCGTTTTCGCTTTCAAAATTCATACCGCCTTTCCAAACGGTCTTACAGAGATTATTCATGATTATGGTTTTTTCGTGTTTCTTGAATAGCTCCGCCGAGCACAATCACCAACTCCCCTTTGGGCGGATGATCGGTGTAGTGATCCGCGACTTCTTGAAGTGTGCCTCTTTGTGTTTCTTCAAACAATTTAGTCAACTCTCTGGCGACCGCGCATGGTCTATCCGCACCGCATACTTCGATGAGTTGGTTCAGGGTTTTGACAAGTTTGTAGGGGGATTCGTACAAAATAGTACTCCTGGTTTCTTGAGCAATCTGTGCCAACCTGGTTTGTCTGCCCTTTTTTGGGGGCAAAAATCCTTCAAATACAAAACGATCATTTGGCAATCCGCTTTGTACCAAAGCTGGCACAAAAGCAGTGGCGCCAGGGAGGCAGGTCACCGTTATCCCTACCTGTATGCATGCTCTAGCCAAGAAAAATCCAGGATCAGAAATTCCGGGAGTTCCCGCATCAGTAATCAAAGCCATCACCTCACCAGAGGCTATGCGCTTGACCAAGCCCTGTGTGGTATGATGCTCGTTGTGCATGTGATACGACTGCATGGGCGTGGAAATTTGATAGTGTTGAAGGAGTTTTTTGCTCGTCCTAGTATCCTCCGCCAAAATCAAGTCGGCCTCATTTAATAGGCGGACAGCCCTATGGGTCATGTCTTCTAAATTCCCAATCGGGGTGGGGACCAAATACAACTGTGCCATGAGCGCTTAATGATCAATCAAATTGACGGTCGATCCAGGACAAGAATCGTTGAACAATTTCCTGTTTTTGATCCCAGTGAGGGTACTCTGGACTGACCCAATGCTCCATCAATTCATGAGCGAGTTGAGCGGACTCAAGGGTCATTAATTGGGAAAGGACTTGGTCCAAGTCCTCACCACGCCCTTCAAATAATTGCTTGGTATACATCAAGCGGTCGTTTAAGTCGAGTCTAAATCTTCCTCCCAATAAATCATTAACTGTTTTGTTGGGTTTTGTCGACCCAGACTCCGTAGGGCTTTGATCCGCTGAAGACTTCCAAAAATCAGCTGAATCCATTGGAGGTGTCTCGTTGGGTTCGTCCATTTGAGGCAACATATGGATGATGGTGTCCATCCCGGGCGTTACCTCGGGGTTGTTTTGTGGGGTGCCCAAAGATTCCGGGTGTTCTTGTAAATACTTTAAGGCCGCTGCTTTTTCATAAATCACCTGAATCCGTGCCAAAAGCAGGGTCGCGTCCATGGGCTGTTGTTCGCTACTAATGGCCTGAGCCAGTTCCTTAATTTCTTTTTGAAGGGCTGCCAAAATCATGGTCCTAAGATACTTTATTTGGCCCAATACCCAGTCATTTTTATGGGCAAATCCGCCTTATTTGCCCTGATCAAGGAGGTGGTCGTTAGCAGATTATTTGTATTTTTAAACCCAAAACCTACCGCATGTTTTTAGAAAACACCCCGAGCCACAAGGCACAATTTGGATGGATTGAAGTGATTTGTGGGTCCATGTTTTCCGGAAAAACTGAAGAGCTGATTCGAAGGCTCAAAAGAGCTCAATTTGCCAAGCAAAAAATCGAAATCTTTAAGCCGCAAATCGACACCCGATACGATGAAAGCGATGTGGTGTCCCACGACGAAAACAGTATTCGCTCGACGCCAGTTCCCGCAGCAGCCAACATCAGGCTCCTCGCAGACGGTTGTGATGTGATCGGGATTGACGAGGCGCAGTTTTTTGACGATGAAATTATCAATGTGTGCAATGACCTGGCCAACAAGGGCATGCGCGTCATTGTGGCCGGCTTGGACATGGATTTTCGCGGAAATCCATTTGGTCCGATGCCTGCTTTGATGGCCACCGCAGAATACGTGACAAAAGTACATGCCATATGTACCAGAACGGGGCAGCTGGCCAACTACAGCTTCAGAAAATCAAACGACAACCACCTGGTGATGCTTGGAGAAACTGCGGAATACGAGCCGTTGAGCCGAGCTGCGTTTTACAAAGCCATGCTCAAAGAACGCATCGCCCAACTGGAAGTAGAAGAAGAGCCATTGTCGGGAAAACATACTCCTGAAGCGCCTAAATCATGAGCGGGCACACCAGACTTGTCTTAGATGCCCAGGCGCTAGCTCATAACTACCGTGTGTTGCGCAGTAAAACAGCACCACAAACGGCACTTTTAGGTGTGGTCAAAGCTATGGCTTATGGTAGTGACTCCCTATTTGTAGCGCGCACCCTAGCTCAGCTGGGCATCGATTATTTAGCTGTTGCCTATGTTCCCGAGGGTATTGCCTTGCGGGAAGCGGGTATTCACACGCCTATTTTGGTACTGCATCCACAACTCGATCAACTCGATGAACTGTGGAACTATTGTTTAGAGCCCAGCGTGTATTCTTTTAGGGTGTTACAGGCCCTGAGCGCTCGAAAAGAGCAACTTCCCATCCACATCAAATTAAACACCGGTTTGAACCGTCTGGGTTTTGATCGAGAAGACCTGGCCCAACTCGGCCAATACCTCAATCAATCGCCCCACTTGAAAAGGACAGGCATCCTCTCTCATTTGGCAGCCTCTGAAGATCCTGAGCAGGATCAATACACCAGAGGACAATTGGCTGAATTTACGGCCATGAGCGATGAACTCGCTCAACTAACGGGAGGATTTACGTACAAGCACTTGTGCAATACCTCGGGTATTTTGAGGTTTCCTGAAGCCCACTTTGACCTGGTACGCAGCGGAATAGGACTTTACGGATACCCGAATGATGTGGCTCTAGAACAGGAGTTTATCCCTTTTGCCTCTCTGTATACGGTGATCTCTCAAATACATCACCTCAAACCAGGTAATGGAATTGGCTATAACCGCGCAGAAGTGGCTAAACAACCTATGAAAATAGCCACGCTACCTATCGGTCATGCGGATGGCATCAGCCGAATATACGGGTTGGGGAAAGGCGGTGTGTGGATTAACGACCAATGGGCGCCCATTGTGGGCAATGTGTGCATGGACATGATCATGGTCAATGTTACGGACATTGAGTGCGCTGAGGGCGATGAAGTGGTGGTTTTTGATCAAAAGCACCGGGCTGATCAACTGGCTGAAGGTGCTGGAACGATTTCCTACGAGCTATTAACGGCGCTATCGAGAAGAATTAAGCGATCCTACGTGCCGCTGGAAGATCCTAATTAGTTACAAAAATAACATTTTGTTATATTTTAATTAAATAGGGCTGTCGTGCCTTGTTCGGTGCTTGTTTTTAGCTAATATTGCACCGCTAAATTACTCTATATGAAAATAGCTGTTGTAGGCGCCACTGGAATGGTTGGCGAAGTGATGCTTAGGGTGCTCGAGGAGCGCCAATTTCCTTATACCGAATTGCTTTTGGTCGCTTCAGAGCGCTCTGTAGGCAAAACCATAACCTACAAAGGTGAGGACCATACGGTCATCTCTTTGGAAGCTGCCGTAGCCGCCGCTCCAGATATTGCCATATTTTCAGCAGGTGGGGACACCTCATTGGCTTGGGCTCCAAAATTTGCCGCTGTAGGCACGACAGTCATCGATAACTCTTCTGCTTGGCGCATGCATCCGGACCACAAATTGGTGGTTCCTGAGATCAATGCCGATGTGTTAACGGCCCAGGACAAAATTATTGCCAACCCGAATTGCTCCACCATTCAATTGGTGATGGTGCTGGCTCCGCTTCACCGCGCATACGGTTTGAAACGCGTGGTGGTTTCGACCTACCAGTCCGTATCAGGAACAGGGTTGAAAGCCGTCCAACAAATGGAAAATGAAATGAACGGGGTCGAAGGCCCTATGGCTTATGCCTATCCGATCCACAGAAACGCATTGCCGCAGTGCGATGTGTTTTTGGATAATGGCTACACCAAAGAAGAGATGAAGTTGATGACCGAGCCCAAGAAGATTATGGGTGATGACTCATTCCAACTCACCGCTACTGCCGTGCGTATCCCTACGGCTGGAGGGCACTCAGAATCAGTCAATATCAGCTTTAACCGTGACTTTGATTTAGCAGAAGTCCGAGAGATTTTGGCCAACACGCCAGGGGTTGTTCTACAAGACGAACCTCAATCAGGTGTTTACCCTATGCCCCTGACCGCCCATGATAAAGACGAGGTTTTTGTAGGGCGCATTCGCCGGGATGAGACCCTGCCAAACACCTTAAACTGCTGGATTGTAGCCGATAATCTGCGCAAGGGAGCAGCCACTAATGCCATTCAAATCGCCGAATACATTACGTCTCAAGGACTGGTGTAATCAATCGATGTGGTTGAGCAGTTGGGCGAGTTCTTGACCCACTTTACTGCCTATAGCCACGCCCATACCCCCTAGCCTAAGTCCGCAGAAGACTCTTTTTGACAGGTGCTTGACTATGGGGGTTTTGCTGGGCCCCATTCCCATGATTCCGCTCCACCTTTGATCGATATCAACCGTCTGATCGGGTAGGATAACTTCGTGGAGTAAATGCATCAAACGATCTTGTATCAAATCCGACAACCCAAATTGTGTGGTTGTTTCCCCCGCTATATCTAAGTTTCTACCGCCGCCGAGTAGGATGCGCTGACCTACATTTCTAAAATAGTAATATCCTTGGTCCAGGTGAAAAACACCTTTGATGTGTAATCCGGGTATGGGTTGCGTGATCAATACCTGTGCTCGAGCGGGCAATACCTCTTCTGGGGTAAGCTGCTGACCAAATCCGTTGGTCGCGATCAACAAATAGCCTGTGGTGAAGGAAAAATCTGCCAAAGTAACCTCCACGCCAAAAGGAGCTTCTTCATACCCGAGTACTTCCATGCCGTAGAGCACTTCTATTCCCTTTTTGCGCACCAAAGCCAAAAGTCGGGACATCATGGCCCCGGTGTCTATTTGCCCCTCAAAAGGACTGGAGATATATTGCGGTAATACCCCCTTAAACCCAAAGGTGTTGTTCTTTACACAAAAAGGAGGCCGTCCAAAAACAGGGGTGAGTAACTCATTGATTTGAGGAAGGTCTGTCCGGCATTGTTCGAACATGGATTGATCCTGGCTCAAGAAGACCTCATGACCTCCATGGCGTTGGTAGTCCATCGCTTTAGGACCCAATAAACTCCGCAAAAGAGCAACGCCTTGGTACCGCCTTTGAACCAAATCAACCACCGCATCAGGTCCGTATAAGGACAAATCACTGGAAAGTTCAGAGATGCTGCCAAAACAAGAAAAACCCGCATTTTTAGTACTGGCTCCTCGAGGCAATGCGCCTCGTTCCAATACCAAAATGCGGGCTGTCGGATGCATGCGTCTCAATTCAAGAGCCGCATTTAAACCTACTATTCCTGCACCCACCACTACAAAGTCAACCTGGTCGAACCAAGTTTGGCGTTCCCAAAAACTAAATGAGTGCGCGTTCAGAGTGGGTTGGTTTTAATGTAGCTATTCTTGTGGCGCTTCCATGACAAAGCTTTCCATGAATTTAGTCGTATAATTCCCCGCTAAATAATCCGGATGGTCCATCAACTGCCTGTGGAACGGAATGGTTGTTTGGATGCCTTCGATCACAAACTCGTCCAAAGCTCTCTTCATTTTCAGGATAGCTTCTTCTCGAGTCTGGGCGGTCGTGATCAATTTAGCGATCATAGAATCGTAGTACGGCGGGATCACGTACCCGCTGTATACATGGGTGTCCAATCGAACTCCGTGACCACCTGGTGTGTGCAGGGTGGTGATTTTTCCAGGGCTAGGCCTAAAGTCGTTGTATGGATCCTCCGCATTGATCCTGCACTCTATAGAATGCAGCTTTGGCAAATAATTCTTTCCAGAAATAGGCACACCCGCAGCTACCAATATCTGCTCTCGGATCAAATCGTAGTCGATGACCTGTTCGGTAATCGGGTGTTCTACCTGAATACGCGTGTTCATTTCCATGAAATAGAAATTCCGGTGCTTATCCACCAAAAACTCTATGGTGCCCGCTCCTTCATAACCGATAAATTCAGCAGCTTTTACCGCCGCTTTACCCATGTCCTCTCGCAGCTTGTCCGTCATAAAAGGAGAAGGGGTTTCCTCGGTCAGTTTTTGGTGTCTTCTCTGGATGGAACAGTCTCTTTCAGAGAGGTGACACGCCTTGCCGTATTGATCACCAACCACCTGAATTTCAATGTGTCTTGGTTCTTCAATCAATTTTTCCATGTACATCCCCCCATTTCCAAAAGCAGCCGTGGCTTCTTGAACCGCACTGGTGAAGAGTTTTTCCATCTCCTCCTCTTTCCAAACAGCGCGCATCCCTTTTCCTCCACCACCTGCAGTGGCTTTGATCATGACCGGGTAACCGATTTTTAGGGCTGTTTTTTTGGCGTGGTCTACGTCTTTTAGAAGGCCTTCAGAACCGGGAACCGTGGGCACACCGGCTTTTTTCATGGTTTCCTTGGCAGTAGCTTTGTCTCCCATCTTGTCGATCTGATCGCCAGAAGCGCCGATAAACTTGATGTTGTGTTCGGCACAAATACGGGAAAATTTGGCGTTCTCGGACAAAAAGCCATAACCGGGGTGAATCGCATCTGCATTGGTGATCTCCGCAGCAGCGATAATGTTGGGGATTTTTAAATAAGACTCTTTGCTCGCTGCTGGACCTATACAGACGGCTTCGTCGGCAAATCGAACGTGAAGACTTTCCTCGTCGGCCTTGGAATAGACCGCTACCGTTTTTATCCCCATTTCCTTGCACGTGCGGATGATACGCAGAGCAATTTCGCCTCTATTGGCAATTAATATCTTTTTAAACATCGCTTTTTTTTTGGTTGCGCTTATGCTGGATCTACCAAAAATAATGGCTGATCAAATTCTACTGGGCTGGCGTCATCCACCAATACTTTCACGATTTTTCCGCTGATTTCAGCCTCAATCTCGTTGAATAGTTTCATGGCTTCAACCACACATAAAGGAGATCCTGGCTTAATTTCACTGCCAACGTCTACCAAATTAGGTTTATCTGGAGATGACTTTCTGTAGAAGGTGCCAATCATCGGTGACTTGATGGTCACATATTTAGCATCTTCCGCAGGAGCAGCCGCAGGAGCCGCAGGTGTAGATACTGGGGCTGCAGGGGCCGCCTGAATCATCTGTACTGGCGATTGAGTGTAGGTGACTACCTCAGCTTCAGGCACATAAGTTCCTCCTGTTTTGATGGTGATTTTAATATCATCCGTTTCCAATTTAACTTCACTTGCCCCCGACTTGGCGACAAACTTGATCAGCTGTTGAATTTCTCTAATGTCCATTTTCCCGTTGATTTATAGTTGGTATTGTTATTGTTCATGGTTCGTATCGTAGGCCCAAGTCAAATAGATGGCCCCCCAAGTAAATCCTCCGCCAAATGCGGCAAATACTAGACGATCTCCTGTGTGTAATTGGTTTTCATAGTCCGCCAAAAGCAAAGGTAAGGTTGCGGAAGTGGTGTTTCCATAGCGTTCTATATTGCGCATCACCTTATTTTCTGGAACGCCCATCCGTTGTGCCGTGGCGTCGATAATTCGGTTGTTGGCTTGGTGAGGCACCAACCAGTGTACCGTATCGTTGGTCAGTGCATTGCGCTCCATGATTCGAGCAGCTGCGTCAGCCATATTGGATACCGCAAACTTAAATACGGTCTTTCCGTCCTGGTAGACGTAGTGTTGTTTGTTGTCTAACGTCTTTTGTGACGTGGGCAACAAGGATCCTCCCGCTTCGATGCGCAGAAAGTCTCTACCCACTCCATCAGAGCGCAAATAAGCATCTTGGTAGCCCAACCCTTCTTGGTTGGGTTCAAAAAGTACTGCCCCAGCCCCATCACCAAAAATGATGCAGGTCGCTCGGTCTTGATAATCGATGATGGAAGACATTTTGTCCGCACCGATTAACAATACTTTTCGGTACATGCCCGATGCAATATAGGCCGCGGCTGTAGACATACCATAGAGAAACCCAGAGCAAGCTGCTTGAAGATCAAAAGAGAACGCCTCTGTAGCTCCGATTGCCGAGGCTACATAGGCCGCTGTTGAAGCCACCATCATGTCGGGTGTAGCAGTAGCTACGATCACCGCATCGATTTCTTTGGGATCGAGTTTCTTTTTTTGAAGTAAGGACTCAGCGGCTTTGATGGCCAGATAAGAAGTCCCCAGGTTGGGGTCCTTTAATATTCTGCGCTCTTTGATACCTGTTCTCGAGGTAATCCACTCGTCGTTGGTATCTACCATTTCCTCCAACATAGCGTTGGTTAACACGTGTTCTGGCAAATAAGAACCAACAGCAGTAATCGCGGCAGTGATCTGACTCATCTAAGGGCAATTTGACGGCAAAAATGCGCCAAAAAGCGCAATTTTAAGCGAAAAATAAGCAAAATTATCTGTTTTTGTTCAAAACTCGCTCAAAACAGCCCATTTATAAACAAAAAACTCCCGCCTGTTTGGGCGGGAGTATATCGATTGAGGAATCTTAAAAATTAAGCAGTAGCCGCTTCGGTTTTATCCACCAAAACTTGACCTCTGTAGTACAATTTTCCTTCGTGCCAGTGGGCTCTGTGGAACAAGTGTATTTCGCCAGTTGTTGGGTCTTTAGCCAATGTTGGGGCTACAGCCTTATAATGAGTTCTTCTTTTGTCTCTTCTGGTTTTTGAGGTCTTTCTCTTGGGATGTGCCATGACTATTCCTTTTTATCGTTGATTAAATTCTTTAATGCATCCCATCGGGGATCTGTGTTGTCTTCTTTACCCGCTTCGGGCTCTCTCACTTCTTTAACGCTAAATTTTTCCAGCAGTTCAATGGCTTCGTTTTCCAACGTGCCGTCAAGTACCCCTGGGTGAACGCGTTTTTGAGGAACGGCCAATACCACCATTTCATAGAGGTATTGAGCGATATCTACCTGATGTTCCATGTGGGGTAAAATCAGTAAACTTTCGTTTTCATCATTAAACTCTTCCCCAAATTTCACCACCAAATCCAATGTTGCCTGAATAGGCAAATCAAATAGCTCTCCAGTAACATCACAGGGGACACGCACACTGCCTTGGGCAGCAAACGCGAACTCCATCATGGTGCTCATCTTGTTGAGCTGGACAGTAACTTGGATTTGAGTAGATATAAACTCCTCAAAATCAAATTGTTGAAAGAACTTTTCTCCAAGTACAAAGTCAAAACTGTGCGTTCCTTGCTTAAGTCCTGAAAAAGGAATGATGTATTCCTTGTTTTTCATGAGGTGTCAGTTTAGGCAATGTAGTTGGGCCAAAGGCGGGTGCAAAGATAGGAATATTTAGAAATTTACCAACAAAATGATGTTAATAATCTACCTACTCTGCTTGGGGTGCTGGCTTTGGTTTTTTACTGGGCTTTTTATCCTGTAACACCGCTTTTTTTAAGGGGTTTCTTGACCAGAACAAGTAGTCTTTGCGCAGCCGATAAATGTTTATCGCCTCGTATACCGCGGCGTGAAATGAACTGTAGTCTGCTCGACCGGATCCCGCAATATCAAAAGCGGTTCCGTGATCAGGCGAAGTACGAACATGGGAGAGCCCGGCTGTAAAATTGACGCCTTGACCAAACGAAAGGGTTTTAAAGGGAATCAACCCTTGGTCGTGGTAAGCCGCCAAGACAGCGTCAAACTGACGGTACGTGCCTGATCCAAAGAATCCGTCTGCGGCATAAGGGCCGTAAACCAGATGTCCTTTGGCGGCGATTTCTTGTATGGTAGGTTTAAGCACTTCGTCGTCCTCGGATCCGATCACTCCCTTATCTCCATTGTGCGGGTTGATGCCCAACAAAGCAATTTTTGGCTTTCTGATACCGAAATCTTTGATCAATGAATCCATCATCAGTGCAACTTTCTCGCGAATCATCTGTGGGGTAATCGCCTTAGAAACCTCTTTGACAGGCAAGTGATCGGTCAATAGCCCCACCCTTAAGGTGTCGCTGACCATAAACATCAGGCTTTTTCCGCCCAGCTCTTGAGCCAAATAATCGGTATGACCCGGAAATGAAAAAGAAGAGGATTGGACATTGCTCTTATCTATGGGAGCGGTGACCAACACGTCAATGTCTCCTTGCTTTAGCGCCGCTACAGCAGCAACCAAAGATTCGATGGCTTTTTTCCCAGAGTCTTCTGTGGGTGTTCCCCACTGCAACTCTGATGGATCTTTCCAGGTGTTGACCACATTAAACTTGCCTTCTAAGGCCTCGGAAGCCGCGGAAATTCCATGAAATTTTATCTCTGTGCCCACGGCGTTTTGGTGGGCAGACATCATTTTAGTTGAGGCAAATACCACCGGGGTGCACAACTCCAACATACGCGCATCAGCAAACGTCTTGAGGGTAACCTCAATCCCTATTCCGTTGTAATCTCCGGCGGAAATTCCCACCTTAATTTTGGAGGACTCTTGCATGGGTTGTCTGGCTTAATGCGTAATTTAGTGCCGTAAAATTAGGCAAATAAAACGACTTTATGTTTACAGGCATCATTGAAACTTTGGGGCGCATCAGCCGGTTAGAACGCGATCAAACCAACCTGCATCTTTGGGTAAACACCCCGCTGGCCAAGGAGCTTAAGATCGACCAAAGCGTTGCCCACAACGGGGTGTGCCTGACCGTAGTCTCTTGCAGCGACAGCGAATATCAAGTAACCGCCATTGACGAAACACTGCAAAAAACCTCGATGAATCATTGGCAGGTGGGAGATGCTGTGAACCTGGAACGCGCCATGGTGGTAGGAAGCCGTCTGGACGGCCATATGGTTCAAGGCCACGTCGACCAAACAGCCACTTGCACATCCATCAGGGATCAGGGCGGTAGCTGGCTGTTTTCTTTTACCTATGACACCTCAGCAGGTCATGTTACTGTCGCCAAGGGATCCATTACGGTAGACGGAACAAGCCTTACTGTTGTCGATAGCGAGCCGGGTCGTTTTTCTGTAGCTATTATTCCCTACACCTACGAACACACGCGTTTCCAACACTACCAAGTTGGTGAAACAGTCAATCTTGAGTTTGACGTAATCGGCAAATACGTTCAGCGTTACTTTAACGCCATAAACGGCTGATCTTTCTCCAAGTCCTGAGTAACATCAAAGCAGAAATCCCTGTGATTGAAGCGGAAATCGCCAACACCTGACCATCCCCATAAAGCGCGTAGCCCGTTGAAAAAAGCGCGCCATAGACCATCAATGCACCCCAGATCATAGCGGTGATTCCTTGGGGAACCATCCACGGAAGTCCCTGGCCTTTTTGGGTGGGATAATCTTTCCATCCGGGGCCTCCAGGCTGGACCTGATCCACAAAGCGCTGCAGTGTTTCTTTGCTCTCTGCAGGGGTCACCCAAGTAACAAGGAGCCAGATAACAGTGGTTGTGGCTACAACCAAGGGGTATTTGCCCCAAGCAGGCAATACACCCTCGGGTCCGAATAAAATCAGTGATAACGGTCCAAACTGCAGTGCTATTGAGGTGATCCCTGAGCTGACCATGGCCGCTATTTCACTCCAGGCATTGACGCGCCACCAGAACCACCTTAAAATAAAAATAAGCCCTGTACCTGCGCCAAACATCAGAATAATCTCGAACAACTGCAACGCGGAAGTCAAAGCCAACGCCAACAAGGCGCTTAAAAACATCAATCCCAAAGTGGCCCAGCGACCTGTGCGCACCAACTGAGCCTCTGAAGCGTTTTTCCCAACCCCCAATCGATATACATCGTTGATCAGGTAGGATGCCCCCCAATTCAAATGGGTAGAAATCGTGGACATATAGGCAGCCCCTAAAGAGGCCAATACCAACCCCATCAATCCTGCTGGAAGTTTGGTCAGCATAGCTGAGTAGGCCAGATCCTGACCTAGCTTGGAAGCATCTACTTGGGGAAATGCGTCCTGTATGCTCTGTATGTCTGGGAAAACAACCAAGGAGGCCAAGGCCACCAAAATCCAAGGCCAAGGCCTAAGTGCGTAGTGGAGTACATTAAAGAAAAAAGTAGCCCCCATAGCGTGGTGTTCGTTTTTGGCCGCCAACATACGCTGGGCGATATACCCTCCGCCCCCGGGCTCAGCTCCTGGATACCAGGCGCTCCACCACTGTACGGCCAATGGGATAACCAACAACATCACTACAGCATTTGGATCGTTGGTGTCTGGAAAAAGGGATAATTTGCCTTGTACATTTTCATGGGTCAACAATTGACTTAATCCGCCCACCTCAGGCAGCTGAACCAGATAAATGGCGGCGCCTATGGATCCTGCCATCGCGAAGAAAAACAACAAAAAGTCCGTGTAGATCACTCCCCTAAACCCACCAATGGCGCTAAAAACCACGGTGATGCTGCCCGCAATGAGCACGGTTTGCACAGGAGAAAGCCCCAACATGACTTGGCCGATTTTGATGGCGGCCAAAGTAACGGCTGCCATGGCCATAACATTAAAAACCACCCCGAGATAAAAGGCGCGGAACCAGCGCAGAAAACGAGCGGGTTTTCCGCCATACCGGAGCTCGTAAAACTCCATGTCGGTGGACACGTCTGAGCGTCGCCACAACTGAGCGTACACAAAAACCGTAAGCAAGCCCGTCAACAAAAAAGCCCACCAAACCCAGTTGCCCGACACCCCATTGGTGCGAACAATATCGGTCACTAGATTGGGGGTGTCCGTCGAAAATGTAGTGGCTACCATCGAGAACCCCAACAGCCACCAAGGCATGTTTTTGTTGGATAAAAAATATGCGCTGGTACTGGATCCAGAGGTTCTAGAAGCCCAAAGGCCTATGCCTAAAACTGCGCTAAACAAGCCTCCGATAATGGCGTAATCCAAAAAAGTTAGGTGCATGATTTGGTCGGTTTGGAACGAAGATAATACTTTTTGCGGGCTGTTTTAGGTCCCATACTTTTGTACCTTAGCGTTATGCAATGGACGGCTTGGGCTGGGCTTTCGCCCCAAATGTTTGGACTCGCTTTTCTAGGCGCCTTTATCCTGGGTGTCTCCAAAGCAGGGGTGAAAGGGATTGCCGTACTGATCGTCACCCTGATGGCCCTCGCCTTTGGATCAAAACCCTCTACTGGTTTACTGATGCCTTTATTGTTGGTGGGCGATGTATTTGCCATCGCGTACTACCACCAACACGCTCAATGGAGTTACCTGAAAAGGTTTTTGCCCTGGATGATGACTGGTGTATTGATCGGTGTTTGGGTGGGCGATCAGGTGGATGAAGCTACCTTTCAAAAACTGATGGGGTATACCATCTTGGGGACCGTGGTGATGCTTATTTGGTGGGAGCGAAAAAAAGATCGGAAAATTCCGAATCACTGGGCATTTGCAGGATCAACAGGGCTTATGGCGGGCATCACTACGATGATCGGAAATTTAGCTGGAGCCTTCTCCAACGTGTTTTTTTTAGCGATGCGCTTGCCCAAACAGGCCTTTATAGGCACTGCGGCTTGGCTGTTCTTTTTTATCAATGTCTTTAAACTTCCCTTCCACATTTGGGTGTGGAAAACAATCACGGTGAACACTTTATTGATCGACCTGTGGTTGCTTCCCGCTGTGGGACTAGGGCTAGGAGCCGGAGTTTTTGTGGTCAAAAAAATACCCGAGTCCTGGTTTAGACCCATTATTTTAGTGTTAACTGCGTTTGGCGCCTTGATCTTGTTTTTTCGATGAATAAATATCTGTTATTGTTGCTTTTATTTACTCTGTTTGGAAGAGCTCAAGACACTTCCTCCATACGGTTGGTGGACTTAAATGAAATTATACTTTGGGCGCCCAAGGAAAATGATTCCTTACTGGCCGGACCAATGGCCATACAACGGGTTGACTTTTCAAAATTGCTTGCCCGATCTTCCGGACAAAATTTGAATGACGCCCTCAGGGGTATCCCGGGCGTATGGGCGCAAAACGCCTTCAACATGAATCAAGACTTACGCGTATCCATAAGGGGGTTTGGAGCTAGAGGCGCTTTTGGGATACGGGGCGTAAAGATTTTACTCGATGGAGTCCCAGAAACCACCCCAGATGGGAGTGGTCAGGTAGATCATATTCCACCAGTGCTTTTGTCCTCCATGGATGTGCTCCGGGGACCCCAAGGAGCGTGGTTGGGAAGTGGTGCGTCCGGTGCACTGGTCATGCGCACACGAGATGATTTGGGCGCTGCCCATTGGGAATTAGATGGACGACTTGGGGCCAATGGATACCAGCAACTCACCGCTTTAGTTCAAAACAATCACAACAACGGACATAGTTTGTGGATGATCAATCAACAATCCGCAGAGGGATATCGAGCCAATAGCAGCTATCAAAGCCAAAGCGCTCTGTACAAAAGGCTTTGGCGTGGAACACTACAAGGCAAATGGAGGTGGACGGGCTTGTATTTTAAAAGTCCAGAGGCCCAAGATCCAGGGGGGCTTACCCTTCAGGAGTGGTTGGAATCACCTAGCCAGGCTCGAAAAGCCAATGTTGATTTTGACGTAGATGAATTTGTACGCACGGTGAAAGCAATGGAACCTACATTTGGTGGTGTCAACTTAGAGGACATCAAGGCACCTGAGTGTTTTGAAATTGAAAGAAGATTAAAAGCGGAATTGAGTATTCCGGTAATGCACGATGACCAACATGGTACGGCAATTATTTCTGCTGCGGCATTACTTAA
>JALQVG010000057.1 GCA_023260435.1 Flavobacteriaceae bacterium
CAAGTATTTTTGCGAGTCCTTGTGTATGAGTATCAGCCACGGTTCTTTTTAATAAGAATTTTTCACCTGTTTGTGAATTTTCAGTAAATGCTATAACTTCAGCAAGTTGTTTAGAAAATTACAACGCCTGTTGTACTATAATTGTTTACTCGTGTATTAGATGAAATTAGATAATCATAAAATAGAAAACGATTATTTGTTAAATTCAGACTCTTGGTCTAGCTCATCTTTCAGCCGCTTCTTCAAATTCAAGATTTCCTCGAAGCTAAAACTTCTGCCTTGAAAAAAAACAGACTTTATTCCTGGAGGAAGCATTAATTGTGCGGCAGCACGTTCTATTTTAGTCAGTTTAGCCATTCTAAAACTGGGCTTTGATTTCTACTCTACGGTTTTTCTGTTCATCTATATTCATACATCTGGATGACCTACAATTGACAAATAATTGGCGCTCTCCTAGGCCAATAACTTTGATTGACTCAGCTGGAAGTCCTGCCTCAACTAACTGATCTCTAATGTATTCTGCGCGTTTATACGACAATTTTTGATTGTACTTAGCTTTTCCTCTCTGATCGCTATGTCCTTCAATGGTAATTGACCCGGCACTAGACAATCTGTCGGCCAGCATCTGGATCATATCTCGATCCAATGATGTGGTATGTCGATCAAAGTCAAAGGTCAGCATAGGGTATCCCCACTGTTGTATGATGTCACTTGTGTTGTCATATTTTCCTTTTAGTCCAACCTCCAACTCTAGTGTTGATGCTTCATTAGATTCAAAGGAGAGCTCTGTGGTTTGTATGTGAGCACCTTTTAATGATAATTGGTAGGATCCTTTAGGAAGCTCTGAACTTTCAATACGCCCTTGACTCAGTGAACTGTCCGTAACTTCATTTGCCCATACTAAGGCCCCTTCTTTATCCGTGATTTCTATAGAAATAGGTTCATTGAACGCTAAATCAAAATCGGTCAAACTTAAATTAAGTTTGAAGTTACTCTGTAACGCCAAGGGCTTATCCATGGTAAAGGCATAGCTTGCTAGTTTTGATGACCGATTTGAAGAAACATAGCCCAGTAAACCTCTTGAAAAATAACCAAAGTCATCATAATCAGAGTTTATCGGAGCATCCAGACGATATACATTGCCTTCAGGTTGTTTTAAATCAATGGCAAAAACATCTAATCCAGATAGTCCCCCATGGCCATCAGAAGAGAAAAACAATAGGTTTTGTTCGTTGACAAACACATGTGACTCTCTTCCTGGTGTATTTATTTTTGGCCCAAGATTTTCTACTTTCCCCCAAAGACCATCGTCTCCCAATACAGATTTGTAAACATCCGTTTGACCATAACCTCCTGGCTGATCAGAAACAAAATACATAGTCCTTCCATCTGAACTAAGGGATGGACTTGAGGTGCTGTATCTATCGGAGCTAAACGGTAGCTTACGTTCATTCACCCATAGATCACCTTGCTTGGTGTACTGATATATTTGGAGGGGTGCATAAGACCCATTGGCATACTCAATTTTGTCTCCTTTATGCGTGCTGGCCGTAAGGTACAAGACATCTCCACTCACTGAGATAAATGATGGTCCTTGATGGTACTTTGCCTTGGGAAAAAGTGAAGTTGCTTTTGCTGAACCATCAATGATAGACACCTTGTCGATCAAAGTCTGGGTATCTACACCTATTCGATATCCTGGCATAGGTTCATTGATTAAAATAAATCCTGGGATCGTGTCTTTGATCAAAAGTGAAGTGCCTTGATTTGAAATACTTTTAGCAGATGAAGTAACGCTGAGGATTTCTAGGTCTGGAAACTCTTGATGGGCTTTGTTTATGACCTCATTTGCCTGAGTATCTATGCCTAGTACAAAAAGAGCGTGGGCATACTTCTTATAAGCTGTACTAGCTAATCGGATGTCTTTTTGGTACAACGTACCATAATAATCTGCAGACTCTTTAAAATGTGCTAGACTGTAGTGCATGTCTGCCAAGTTCTCTAACTCTTTTGGGGTGAACTCATGGCCTTTCTCTGCTGCTTTTTCATAATTTTCAATCGCCTGAACATAGTTCATCTGTTCCATTGACTTGCCGGCTAAAACCAATTGACGCTTTTGTCCAAAACACACAGTACTGGTCAGCAAAAAAGAAATCAACAACGTGAGTGCAGTAGAGATTTTCATAGTATTGTTTTAGAAGAACCTAGGTTTTACAATCGTTTTGGGTATCCTTGGAGTAAACTCGTATCGGAAAAATAGCTCGCTTGAACTTCCTGTAAATGTGCCAAATCTTCCAGTTTCCTTGTCGTAACTATACCCGAGAAGCATATTTTTCTGTACCCTAAAAGCAGCAAGTGCACTGATAGATCCGGATAGTCTGTACGATAATCCAAACTCAACCACATCCTCGAATCTGAAATTGGTGGATATATCCATCTGAAGCGGAACACCTTTTACTTCCCTGACTAAAAAAGAGGGTTTGAACAATAACTGATCATTGAGTGGAATCACCCTTCCTGCCATCAGGTAAAAATGGGCCTGGTCAGCAGCTAGATAGCTAGCTGAATTTTGCTGATCAAAATGTTTGGTGGCCAAAATGCCTGTAGTTGACAACCCGATGTATCCTGCTTGGTCGTAGTAAAAAAGTCCTAAGCCCACATTGGGAGACACCCTTTGGTCAATATTGACCGAAAACCATGGATCTTGAGGATTATAAATATTGAGGTCGGTAAATCGAACATCTAACAAATCAACCATAGGTTTTATACCAAAAGACAAATGCCCCTCTTCACTAGTGTTAATCGAATAAGCAAAGTCTATCCCTATGGTTGATTGATTCATTGGGCCCGTAGTTTGTTGTGAGATACTCACCCCATAACTGAGTTTGTTTGCTCCCGGACTTTGATAGTTAAAATAAAGCGCCCCAGGAGATCCTGGGAAATTATTCCACTGGTTTCGGTATTGAACATACACAATTTTCTCCCCTCTAGACCCCGTATACGCAGTGTTCAGCGATGCAGGGTTGTACATATATTGCGTAAACAAACCTTCTTGCTGTGCCAAAGAATTAGTGTAATCAACACAAAAAATGCGACTAAATATTTTTTCATTTTTTAATTATTGATGTATAAATAGCCCTTAAACTCTCTGCTCTGTTCATTTACCCTCACTTTTAGCACGTAGTAATAAACACCTACAGGAAGTGGTTTTGTAGCGCCTATGCGTACCCCATTAAAGTATTGACCATTTTGTCCATAGCCCTTGGCACGATACACTTC
>JALQVG010000115.1 GCA_023260435.1 Flavobacteriaceae bacterium
CATTTCCATTGACGTACCTTTGCCGGGTATAACAAAGAGGAAGGATTTGACTGATTGCAACCTCTTGCGCGTTAAGCGGCCAGCTCAGCTGGTGACCCCAAGGTCCGAACAAATTGCTAAAGCAGTTGTCTTGTAACTACAAGACATACCTAAAAGCCAAATCCTTCCCGACAAAAAAAATTAGGATGGCTTATTTATTTACCTCAGAATCAGTGAGTGAAGGGCACCCAGACAAGGTGGCCGACCAGATCAGCGATGCGTTGATCGACAACTTTTTGGCGTTTGATCCAGAAAGTAAAGTAGCGTGTGAAACCTTAGTAACTACGGGCCAGGTGGTGTTGGCTGGCGAAGTGAAAAGCAACACCTACCTCGATGTACAAACCATTGCGCGCAATGTGATCAACAAAATTGGATACACCAAAGGTGAGTATCAGTTCAGCGGTGATTCTTGTGGAGTGATTTCTTTGATTCACGAGCAATCTCAGGACATCAACCAAGGAGTTGATCGCGCCTCTAAAGAGGAGCAAGGTGCTGGAGATCAAGGGATGATGTTCGGTTATGCAACCAAAGAGACGGAAAACTACATGCCTTTGGCGTTGGATATTTCCCACAAAATCCTCCAAGTGTTGGCGGAATTAAGACGTGAAAATAAGGAAATCACTTATTTGCGTCCAGACGCCAAGTCACAGGTAACTATTGAGTACTCGGATGACAATGTGCCACAACGCATCGATACCATCGTTGTTTCTACGCAGCACGACCCATTCTTGACGGATGATGAAGCGATGTTAGCACAAATCAAAAGTGATTTGATCGAGAAGTTGATCCCAAGAGTTAAGTCCCAATTACCGGCTTACGTACAGGCATTGTTTAACGATCAGATTACCTACCACATCAACCCAACTGGTAAGTTTGTGATCGGTGGTCCTCATGGAGATACCGGTCTTACTGGACGAAAAATCATTGTGGATACCTACGGAGGAAAAGGAGCCCATGGTGGTGGTGCCTTTAGCGGTAAAGACCCCTCAAAGGTGGACCGTTCTGCGGCTTATGCGGCCCGTCATGCTGCCAAGAATCTTGTGGCTGCAGGTGTGTGTGATGAAGCATTAGTTCAAGTGAGCTATGCCATCGGTGTAGTAAAACCTACTTCAGTTTTTGTCAACACTTATGGTACAGCAAAAGTTGCCTTAAGCGATGGAGAGATTGCTCATAAGCTAGAAAATATCTTTGATTTCAGACCTTATGCAATTGAACAGCGTTTAAAATTGAGAAATCCAATCTACTCTGAAACAGCTGCTTATGGGCATATGGGTCGTCAGCACCAAGAAGTAACCAAGGTCTTTGACTCACCTTATAACGGTAATAAAACCCTTTCAGTTGAGTTATTCACATGGGAGAAATTAGATTTTGTAGATCAGGTGAAAAATTCATTTTTTAAGGAGTAGTCATGTTGGAAAAATTAAAATTATCGGCATTCCAAACCGCCTCAGGAGCTGTTTTAGATATTCAGCTTTCTTATGAGTTATTCGGTCAACCGGTACACAGCGCCCCTTTGGTGATGGTGAATCACGCGTTGACTGGAAATTCACATGTAGCTGGCCCAGATGGGTGGTGGAACAGCTTGATCGGCCCCGGTTTAGTGATAGATACAGATAAGTACACCGTACTGGCCTTTAATATTCCAGGTAATGGGTACGATGGATTTGTCATCGATAATTACAAAGACTTTATCGCTCAAGACATAGCCCGAATTTTTTGGTGGGGTGTGGATCAACTGGGCATACAAGAAGTATTTGCCTTAATCGGTGGTTCACTCGGTGGAGGGATTGCTTGGGAAATGGCCGCATTGGCCCCAGAGCGTATCGGTCATCTAGTTCCTGTCGCCTCGGATTGGAAGTCAACAGATTGGTTAATTGCCAACTGTCAGATTCAAGAACAGTTTTTGCTGAACTCCAAACAGCCTGTGCACGATGCCCGCATGCATGCCATGTTGTGTTACCGCACACCCGAGTCGTTTAAACAGCGTTTTGGACGTTCAACCAATGAAACACTCAATGTCTTTAACGTAGAGAGTTGGCTGACCCACCACGGAGAAAAACTCCAACAGCGTTTCCAGTTGTCCGCGTATAAGCTGATGAATCAGTTGTTGCGCTCTATAGATATTACCCGTGGCGGCCGCGATCCATTCGTGCAATTCAAAGACAGTAAAACGCACATCCATATTATCGGTGTCGACTCTGATTTGTTTTTCACCGCTCAAGAGAACAAGGACACGTTTAAACAACTCGCCCAGGCCAACAGTCGAGTGACCTATGGAGAAATAAATTCTTTGCATGGACACGATGCTTTTCTGATGGAATACCAGCAGATGGAGCGGTTGTTGGGAGACATTTTTGGGACCACCAAAAAATTGGACAAGATTACCGTCTTGAAGTTTGGGGGCAAATCCCTGGCCAATGGAGCAGGGTTAGACCGAGTCCTGGCTATAATACAAGAAAAGGCTCTAGCCCGTATTCCTTTTACTGCGGTTTTGTCCGCTCGAGGTAAGGCGACGGACCAATTAGAGTCCCTATTGGCTTCAGCAGCCTCTGGCCATCCCACCCAAAGTGCTTTTGATTCGTTTAAACTCGAACAAGAGCAACCCCTACCTCAAGGATTCTTAGCGGAGGAGTTTACTGCGATCCAACAAATACTCGATGGGGTACGTTTGATCGGGGATTACAGTTTAAAAACCAAAGACCAGTTGCTGGCCTATGGAGAATTGATGGCCGTAAAAACGGTGGTATACCTGTTGCAACAAAGAGGGGTGACTGCACAAGCTATCGATGCGCGCACTTTGATTAAAACCAATAATGTTTATGGCAATGCCCAAGTGATTGAGCGCATTTCAAGGCAAAATGTCGAAGCTGCTTTTGCAGCGTTACCACCGGATACAGTAGCTATTTTTACAGGATTTTTGGCGTCCTCTTTGGACAATGAAACCACTACTTTGGGTAGAAATGGTTCTAATTATTCTGCAGCTCTGCTCGCCAATTTCTTGGATGCTAAAGAGTTGCAAAATTTTACCCATGTTGATGGGATTTTCACGGCCAACCCCGAGTGGGTACATGATGCACAAAAAATTGAACAGCTTTCCTACAGCGAAGCCAATGAGCTCGCCAATTTTGGGGCTCAAGTTCTTCACGCAAAAACGATTATTCCACTTATTGAGAAAAACATACCCTTGCGTATTCTCAACACCTTTAACCCTCAAAGTGACGGGACGCTGATTTCAGCGGCACAATCCGCTCAGGGAATAAAGTCACTATCGGTGATCGAATCAGTGACTTTGATCAACCTGGAGGGAAGGGGACTATTGGGTAAAGTAGGTGTGGATGCCCGAATTTTTAAAGCTTTGGGGGATGCTGGAGTGAGTGTGAGCATCATTTCTCAAGGATCATCGGAACGGGGTATTGGATTGGTCGTGGCTCATCAAGATGCCACCAAAGCGATCATTGCCTTGGAAAGAGAGTTCGAGCATGACTTTTATGCCCAAGACATCAACAGTATATCCGGCGTCGATCAGGTGTCCGTATTGTCCATAATCGGACAAGATTTAAGCACCTTCCACAAACCCTACAATGCATTGATTAAAAATGGGGTGATCCCCATGTTGTTTAACAATACCGTCACAGGCAAAAACGTCAGTTTGGTATTGAAAAAACAAGACTTGCACAAAGCGCTCAATGTGGTACACGGAGAGATTTTTGGTCAAGCTAAAAAAATAAACATCGCCGTTTTTGGTGTGGGCAATGTAGGGGGTACGCTCGTAGATCAGATTATTCAAGCAGCACAAAAAATCGAGGAGCGCAAAGGCATTAAACTGCAATTATTTGCCTTGGCCAATTCTCAAAAAATGCTCTTCAACGCGCAAGGCTTGCAAGGGGATTGGCGGAAGACTTTGGGGGAACAAGGCGTTCCCTACGATTTAGAGGCGCTTTGTGCGTATGCCCAAAGTCATCATCTAGAGAACCTCATTCTGGTGGATAACACCGCGGATGCTCGTTTTGTAAAAAATTACCCCAAAATGATCGCGGAGGGCTTTGATTTGGTCTCCTCGAACAAAATTGCCAATACGTTGGAGTTTGATTTTTATACGGAGCTCAGGTCTGTGCTCAAGCAGCACCAGAAACAATACCTGTATGAAACCAATGTTGGGGCTGGTTTACCACTGATTGACACCATCAAGTTGTTGCATCTTTCCGGAGAAAACATCACCAAAATACGCGGGGTGTTCTCAGGTTCATTGAGTTATATTTTTAACCATTTTTCTGTAGAGGACCGACCGTTTTCTGAAGTGGTGCGCGAGGCGTTGGAAAAAGGGTATACCGAACCAGATCCTCGTGAAGATTTGTCTGGAAATGATGTAGGTAGAAAACTGTTGATTTTGGCACGTGAATTAGACCTGGCCAATGAGTTCTCAGACATTTCCATAGAAAATTTGATACCCCTGGACTTACAAAAGGTGGACAAGCAGACTTTCTTGTCCAGGCTAGCTGAGTTGGACCAAGCATTTCAATCGATCAAAGACCAACAAAAACCCGGTCATGTACTGCGTTATCTGGGCCAAGTCGCTGGCGATCTGCAGCAGACTAAAGGCGAGCTCAGCGTTTCTTTGGTTTCTGTGCCCCAAGAGAGTACCTTAGGGCAGATGAAGGGTTCTGATTCTTTGATTGAGATATTTACAGAATCTTACGGAGACCAACCCTTGGTGATTCAAGGAGCAGGTGCCGGTGCTGCGGTGACCGCGCGCGGTGTATTTGGAGATATTTTAAGAATTGCAGACCGATAGTCATGAAAGATAAAGCATTTGAAACACAAGCCATAAGAACGCAAACAGAACGCTCTTCTTTTTTGGAGCATTCCACCCCTATGTACCTTACTTCGAGTTTTGTATTTGAAGATGCCGAAGACATGAGGGCTTCATTTGCCGAGGAGAAAGACCGCAATATTTACTCGCGTTATTCCAATCCGACCACTTCTGAGTTTATCGAGAAGGTGTGTTTGATGGAAGGAGCTGAGGCGGGTTTTGCCTTTGCCTCAGGTATGGCAGCGGTGTACACTACTTTTGCAGCTCTTTTACAGTCGGGAGATCACATACTTTCGAGCGCTTCAGTTTTTGGATCTACCCATAGTTTGTATTTTAATTTTTTTCCCAAATGGGGCATAACGACCAGTCTATTTGACGTCCATGCCTCTAAAGAGGAAATCGTCGCTAAAATACAACCCAACACCAAGGTGATTTACGCTGAATCTCCGACCAATCCCGGAGTCGATTTGATCGACTTATCTCTTTTGGGAGAAATCGCTCAAGAGCATGGTTTGATCCTGATCATCGACAATTGCTTTGCCTCCCCGTATTTGCAAAAGCCATTGGCCCACGGAGCGCATTTGGTGATTCACTCCGCGACCAAACTCATGGATGGACAAGGCCGAGTTTTAGGCGGTATTACTGTCGGGCGTGCAGACTTGATGGATCAAGTGTACCGATTTGCCCGGATCACAGGTCCGGCTATGTCTCCGTTTAACGCGTGGGTGCTGTCGAAAAGTCTGGAAACCTTAGCAGTGCGCGTTGATAGACACTGCAGCAATGCCCTGGCTTTGGCGACTTATTTGGAATCACACCCACAAGTGGCCCAGGTGAAATATCCATTTTTGCCGTCACACCCCAAATACGAGATCGCTCAAAAGCAGATGAAAGCCGGTGGAGCTGTGGTAGCCTTTGAGTTAACAGGTGGATTAGAAGCTGGTCGACAGTTTTTTGATGCCATTGAGTTACTCTCATTATCGGCCAACCTAGGAGATACGCGCAGTATAGTTACCCATCCCGCATCGACGACACACAGTAAGTTGACACCTCAGGAGCGCGCAGCTTCAGGTATTGGGGAGGGTATGATCCGGGTGTCTGTAGGATTAGAACACATCGATGATATTCAATCGGATATAGCACAAGCATTAGATAAGATTTTATGAAAAAACCGGATATCAGATTATTGTTAAAAGAACGGGTTTTGGTGTTGGATGGCGCCATGGGTACCATGATCCAACGACACAAATTTACAGAAGCCGATTATCGAGGAGATCGATTTGCTGACTGGAACTCTCCTTTACAAGGGAACAATGATTTGTTGTCATTGACGCAACCAGCCGCGATTAAAGACATACACGCTCAGTACGCAGCAGCTGGTGCAGATATCTTGGAGACCAATACTTTTTCTTCAACCACGATTGCAATGGCTGACTATCACATGGAGTCGTTGGTGAAGGAAATCAATATGGTTTCTGCACGACTGGCCAAAGAGGTAGCGGATGAGTATACGGCAAAACAACCCGATAAGCCTCGTTATGTGGCAGGAAGTATAGGTCCGACCAACAAAACAGCTAGTTTATCACCTGAGGTCAACGACCCAGGGTACAGAGCGATTGATTTTGACGGATTGCGCATCGCCTACAAAGAACAAGTCGAGGCGCTGATGGATGGTGGAGTAGACTTATTGCTGGTGGAAACTGTATTTGACACTCTCAATGCGAAAGCTGCCTTATTTGCGATTCAAGAGGTTAAAGAAGAGCGCAAGAGCGATATTCCCGTGATGGTGAGTGGCACGATAACGGATGCTTCAGGCCGCACGCTCTCTGGACAAACTGCAGAGGCATTTTTGATTTCAATTGCACATGCTGATCTGCTGTCTGTTGGCTTTAACTGCGCCCTAGGGGCCAAACAGTTAACTCCTCACTTGGAGGTGCTCGCTAAAAAAGCCCCATTTGCCGTTTCTGCTCACCCCAATGCAGGTTTACCCAATGCCTTCGGCCAATACGATGAATCTCCCGAGGATATGGCCGCTCAGATTCAAGATTATTTAGACCTGAATTTGGTCAATATTATCGGTGGTTGCTGTGGAACTACCCCAGATCATATCGAAGCGATTGCTCGGATTGCTGCTCAAGCCAAACCCAGAAGCACCCAAATCTAGATCGATGAGTACAACATCTCCAAAATACCTACACTTATCTGGCTTGGAACCACTCGTGGTGACTCCGGAAACCAATTTTATCAACGTCGGTGAACGGACCAATGTCGCCGGATCGAAACTTTTTTTGCGCCTGATCAAGGAGGAGCGCTTTGATGAAGCACTAGCCATTGCCCGAGAACAAGTAGAAGGTGGCGCTCAAATCATCGATGTAAACATGGATGATGGATTGATTGATGGCAAAAAAGCGATGGTCAGTTTCCTCAATTTAGTGGTGGCTGAACCGGATATCGCTAGAGTGCCCATCATGATCGACAGCTCCAAATGGGAGATTATTGAGGCTGGTTTGCAAGTGGTTCAAGGCAAATGCGTCGTGAATTCTATCAGTCTTAAAGAAGGGGAAGAAGCATTTTTATGGCAGGCACGCCGCATTCGACAATACGGAGCGGCTGTGATCGTCATGGCCTTTGATGAGGTGGGACAAGCGGATAACTACGAAAGGCGTTTGGAAATAGCAGAGCGCTCTTATCGACTGTTGGTGGATCAAGTCCATTTTCCCCCTGAAGATATTATTTTTGACCTCAATATATTTCCCGTGGCTACCGGTATGGAGGAACACCGCCGCAACGCCATTGATTTTATTGAAGCTACTCGATGGGTGAGGCAAAATCTACCTCATTGCTCCGTGAGTGGAGGAGTGAGTAATGTCTCCTTTAGTTTTAGGGGGAATAACCCTGTTCGAGAAGCCATGCACTCTGTGTTTCTCTACCACGCCATCAAAGCAGGTATGAATATGGGCATCGTGAATCCTTCGATGTTGGAGGTTTATGACGATATTCCAAAAGACTTACTCGAACACGTAGAAGACGTAGTGCTGGACCGCAGAGAAGACGCTACTGAGCGCTTGCTCAATTTCGCTGAATCCTTTGTGGGGACTGCCAAAGAAAAAGTACAAGAAAATCAATGGAGGGATGAACCCCTTCAAGAACGCATCACTAGAGCGTTGGTCAAGGGAATTGACGCTTATATTTTGGAGGATGTAGAGGAGGCGCGTTTAGCGTCTGAAAGACCCATACACGTGATTGAAGGTCATTTGATGACAGGTATGAATGTGGTGGGTGATCTTTTTGGCAGTGGAAAAATGTTTCTTCCTCAAGTGGTCAAGTCTGCTCGAGTGATGAAAAAGGCCGTAGCTTATTTATTGCCTTTTATCGAAGAAGAAAAACAATCCCTAGCAGGTTATGACGCCACAGCCTCTCAAGCAGCGGGCAAAATATTAATGGCGACCGTCAAGGGAGATGTGCACGACATTGGAAAAAATATAGTTTCTGTGGTGCTCGCCTGCAACAATTACGAAATTATTGATCTAGGGGTCATGGTCCCCCCAGAGAAGATACTGGATACCGCCCAACAAGAAGGGGTTGATGCCATTGGTTTGAGCGGATTGATCACGCCCTCTTTGGATGAAATGGTCCATATCGCTAAAGAAATGAAGCGAAGAAACATGACGATGCCCCTTTTGATCGGGGGAGCTACGACCAGTAAGGCGCATACTGCGGTAAAGATTGCCCCGGAGTACCCTTTTACGGTAGTTCACGTCAATGATGCCTCCCGCGCAGTAACGGTAGTGGGTAACCTGCTTCAGCCAGAAACACAGGAAGCTTACAGAGAACAAATCAAATCGGAGTATATCGATTTCGCGGAGAAATTTAACAACCGAGGCAGCCACAAAGAGTTTGTTACCTTGGCTGAAGCCCGCAGTCAAAAACAGCTGTTGGATTGGTCTGCTTATGCAGTACCCGCCCCTAAAAACAAAGGGGTACACGTGTTGGATATAGATTTGCACGATTTGGTGCCCTTGATTGATTGGACCCCATTTTTTAGGTCATGGGACCTACACGGACGATACCCCGATTTATTTTCGGATGAGGTGGTAGGTGCACAAGCCAAAACACTGTTCGAAGATGCCCAAGGGGTACTCGATATATTGCTCCAAGAGAAAAAACTCAGCGTTAAAGGCATTTACGGATTGTTTGAGGCCTACAGCGACGATCAAGACGACATAGTACTGCCGCAAAACGGAGCGACGTTCCGCACTTTGCGCCAACAGGCCAAAAAGAAGGAGGGTGTTGCCTACATGGCATTATCCGATTTTATCGCACCAAAAGAAACCGGTATTACAGATTATGTGGGGTGCTTTTGTGTCAGTGCTGGATTTGGCGCCGATGAGTGGGCACAAGAATACGAAGCCCAACTCGACGATTACAACTCGATCATGGTTAAGGCGATCGCAGACAGATTTGCCGAAGCAGCAGCGGAGTGGCTACACTTAAAAGTCCGCACAGAGTTCTGGGGATATGCCTCAGATGAATCTTTAGAGATCAACCAAATTATCGGGGAGCAATACCGAGGCATTCGTCCAGCACCTGGCTACCCAGCTTGTCCTGACCATTTGGAAAAGCAAACTATTTGGCAATTGCTCGACGTTGAAGAGGCCATCGGTGTGCGTTTGACCGAAAGTTTGGCTATGTGGCCAGCAGCTTCCGTATCAGGATATTATTTTGCCCACCCAGAAGCTCGTTATTTTGGTTTGGGTAAAATCACCCAAGAACAAGTCGCCGATTTTGCGCGCAGAAAAAACATTCCATTGGCCGAAGCCCAAAAATGGCTGTCACCTAATATTGCTGATTAATCGTTTTGTTATGAAAATTACAGACCACATTAAAAACGCAGCGGGAAAAACACTTTTTTCCTTCGAAATAGTTCCACCCGTCAAAGGGAAAAGTATCGATGAACTGTATGCCAACATCGATCCGTTGATGGAGTTTAAGCCCCCATTTATCGATGTGACTACCTCCAGGGAAGAAGTAGTCTACACCCAGAAATCGGGCTTGTACGAAAAGAAAATTACCCGCATGCGTCCAGGAACTGTGGGAATATGCGCTTCCATCAAACACAGGTACAATGTGGATACCGTGCCACACGTATTGTGCGGTGGGTTTACTCAAGAGGAAACAGAATACATGTTGATCGATCTTCAATATTTGGGCATCGACAATTTGATGGCGCTTCGTGGTGATTCAATGCGCGACGAGGCTTATTTCGTCCCTACCAGCGGCGGACATCCGTATGCGGTGGATTTGGTGCGGCAAATTGACCAGCTCAATCGCGGTCAATTTTTGCACGATCAGCCACAGGCACCGCTCGCGACCCCCTTTTGTATTGGGGTAGCTGGGTACCCAGAAAAGCATATGGAAGCTCCTTCTATGGCTTCAGACTTAAAAAGATTAAAGGAAAAGGTAGATGCTGGGGCAGACTATGTAGTTACTCAAATGTTCTTTGACAACAGCAAATATTTTGCCTTTGTGGAGAGCGCCCGGGCTATGGGTATCGATGTGCCCATCATTCCGGGGATCAAACCGCTTGCCGTGCACAGACACTTAAGTATTCTTCCTCAGGTATTTAAAATCGATCTCCCCCAGGATTTAGTAGATGCGGTAGAGTCTGCCAAAGATAACGCAGGGATCAAGCAGGTGGGAATTGAGTGGGCTATAGCCCAATCCAAAGAACTGAAAGAAGCAGGAGTACCTGTATTGCATTACTATTCGATGGGGAAAAGCGAAAATATCGCACAAATCGCAAGTGCTTTGTTTTAATTGAGCTATTTTTTTACTAGAAGTTTGGCAGTGTCGATTTAAATGATAATTTAGCCGCTTAATTACAAATAACACCATGAACAACACTTTCTTTTACAGCTATTTTTACTTCTATGCAGATAGAAGCAAGGGGCTGTTGTAAAGTGATTACTCAATCAAAATACTAAGTCCCGCTGATGCGGGACTTTTTTTTAGCCCTGATGAAAACCAAAATTGCCATTCAAGGAATTAAAGGATCCAACCATTATCAAGTAGCCCTTGATTATTTTGGCGCGGACATAGCATTGGAGGACTGCGCTTCTTTTGATGCTTTGGTCCACAGTCTAGTTGACCAGCGCGCTGACTATGGAGTGATGGCCATCGAAAATTCAATCGCTGGTTCGATCATACCCAACTACGCTTTGATGGACAAATACCAATTGTCTATTGTTGGGGAGTACTACCTCTCGATCCACCACCATTTAATGGCTTTGCCAGGACAGACCCTAGAGGAAATATCCGAGGTTCATTCTCACCCCATGGCTTTGTTGCAATGCAATCAGTTTTTTTACGATTATCCGCAGATCAAATTGGTGGAAAGCGAAGACACGGCAGCCTCGGCCTTAGCGATTCAACGCCATGGCTGGAAAGGGATTGCGGCAATCGCGCCAAAGAGTTCAGCAGAATTATACGGCTTGGAAGTATTGGCAGATGATATTCAGACCATAAAAAATAATGCAACCAGGTTTGTGGTGGTCACTGCGCAACAAAATGAATCGTCGATCGAGGGGGCCAATAAAGCATCACTTCGTTTTGTTTTAGACCACAAAAGAGGGAGCTTGGCTGCAGTGTTAAATGCCCTGAGCGATTGTTCGATGAACTTGACAAAAATTCAATCTCTGCCCGTCATTGATGTGCCTTGGAAATACGCATTTTTTGTCGATATCACTTTTGAGCAAACAGCTGATTTTGAGAAAGCAAAAGCTTTATTGTCCATCATGGCTCACGAGTTCAAGGTACTCGGAGCCTATAAAAACGCGCGATTATGAGACAGACCGCACGGAGATTAGCTCAGGTTTCTGAATATTATTTCTCACAAAAATTGCGGGAGGTACGCGCCTTAATTCAGCAAGGACATCCAGTAATTCAAATGGGGATCGGCAGTCCTGATTTAGCACCCGCCCCAGAGGTGATTCAAGCCTTACAGGAGTCGCTTTCGGACCCTATGGCCCACCAATATCAAAGTTATCAGGGGCTACCTGAGTTGAGGTCAGCCATCAGTGAGTTTTACCATTCCCACTACCATGTGTTGTTAGACGCTGACACAGAAGTGCTTCCTTTGATGGGTTCCAAAGAAGGGATCATGCACCTTTCTATGGCTTATTTGAATGAAGGTGACCAGGTGTTGATCCCCAATCCAGGATATCCAACCTATACCTCTGTCACCCGGTTGTTGGGTGCAGAACCGGTTTATTACGACTTGACGGCCCAAAATAAATGGCTGCCTGATTTCAATGCACTAGCGGCTATGGACTTGTCTCGGGTTAAAATCATGTGGTTGTCCTACCCACACATGCCTACTGGTGCCCATGCCACAGCTTCCGATTTACAACCGTTGGTTGATTTGGCTAAATCCCGAGGTTTTTTGTTAGCGATGGATAATCCCTACAGCTTTATCTTGAACGACCATCCGATGAGTATTTTATCGCTACAAGGGGCTATGGAGGTAGCTGTGGAGCTAAATTCACTGAGTAAAACGGCCAATATGGCCGGTTGGCGCGTAGGGATGATTTGCGGAAACCAGGAGCATCTAAAAGCGGTACTTCAGGTAAAAAGCAATATGGATTCCGGGATGTTTTACGGGATTCAGCGGGGGGCTATTCAAGCCCTCAAATCATCGACTGGTTGGTATGATTCACTGAACCAGGTATACGCCCATCGCAGAGAAAAGATTTGGGCCTTGGCTGATGCATTGGGTTGTACCTATGATACCCAAGCCGTAGGTATGTTTGTCTGGGCGCAAATACCATCAAGTGTTGAAAATGAACTCGATTTCGTCGATCAATTGCTGTATCAACACCATATATTTATCACTCCTGGTTCCATTTTTGGCAGTAATGGAGCGGGCTATGTGCGGTTTTCACATCTGTTGTACCATCTGTTTCGCCGTTCAATGCAATATGAAGTAATTTTTTTGCATCTGCCAATGCTTGATTGACGTATTTACGCTGTGCTTCAACTACACGCTCAACGCGCGGTTTCAATTCGTGAAATTCATGCTGATCACCTTTTGGAGTAGGACCAG
>JALQVG010000078.1 GCA_023260435.1 Flavobacteriaceae bacterium
CAGCACTCAACAGGGAAGGCGTCCCTCCGCCAAAGTAGACGGTGGCCAAGGGCGCCCGCGCTGCGGGCGCCCTTAGAGCCATTTCCACCTTCATGGCCTGAATCATGGAGGATTTTAATCCTGTGTTCGTAGAAAAGTGGAAATCGCAATAGGCGCAGGCTTGGCGACAAAAAGGGATATGCAGATAAAGTCCCGACATATCAACTGATGCGGTCTTTGTTCTGGGTAACGAAGGCGTCCCATCCGCTATACCCTCCTTTTTTTTGCTTGGGGAAGGAGACCGCAGAGGACTTAGAAGCTTGCTCCAAACCAGCTGCAGCGCTGGGACCGTTAAAAAAATGACAGACTGCTGCGGCTAAACCATCGGTACTGTCGAGATTTTTAGGCAATTCCTTCAAATCCAGCATACTCTGCAGCATTTTAGCCACCTGTTCTTTGCTGGCATTCCCGTTACCCGTGATGGCCATTTTTATCTTTTTGGGCAGGTATTCTGTGATCGGAACTTGCCTGGATAAGGCTGCCGCCATAGCTACCCCCTGGGCACGGCCCAACTTGAGCATCGACTGAACATTCTTTCCAAAAAAGGGAGCCTCAATAGCCATCTCATCCGGGTGGTAGGTGTCGATGAGCTCAACGGTTCGGTCGAAAATTAATTTGAGCTTGGTATAGGGATCTGGATATTTGTGCAGGAGCAATTCATTGAGTTGCACAAAACTCATTTTTTGACCTATCACGCGGATAATCCCAAAACCCATGATGGTCGTTCCGGGATCGACCCCCAAAATTATGCGCTCTGATGATTTGGAGCTTTCTTTCATTTGAGAGCCGTATTCAGGGTGTCTTTGGCTTGGTAAGCCGATGACCAAACCATCGGCAAGCGGTAAAGCGAACCGACAGGAACCCCGCGCTTTAACGCAGGAGCCACGACCGGCATTTTTTCAAAAACTTGATTAAAACGCGACTGCCAAAGGGGCAAAGAATCTTGGAGGGCCACAGAGGGAGTAGCGAGGGAATCCATAAAGACGTGTCCTTGAGCAGTAACCCGGACAATACCCCATAAGGTGTCTGCAGAAGTCAATGACCCTGAAATGGTTGAGGATTGCAGAACAACACTCAATTGAACGCTCAAGGACTCTGTAAAACAGGCCAATAATTCCGCTTGACTCCTATCTTCAGCACACCCTTCAAATACAGGATAACGGTCTACTTGTTTCCAATCGACCGTTTGCCTATCTTGTGATAAGATATCTTGTTTGAGGGCTTCTTTTGGGGCAAACCACTGACAAGAAGCCAACAAAAAAACCAAAAAAAGTAAGGCGCTTTTTTGCATGCCCCGAAGATACATCAATTTTTAAACCCGAGTAACCCTGTTAACTAACTGATTATGGACCTTTTGCTGTTTGTTTTGGGCCTCTTGTTTGTTTTGGTGGGATTAGCCGGAGCTTTTTTACCTGTAGTACCTGGTCCTCCGCTTTCATGGGCGGGACTACTGCTGCTGCACCTCACAGATGCCGTACCCATGGACACTCCCTTTTTGGTGATCACCGCACTAGGCGCTGCCGCTGTATTTGCCGCTGACCTGGTGTTGCCCGCTTGGGGCACCAAAAAATGGGGAGGATCCCCCGCTGGTATCAAAGGCTCGATGGCAGGGATTTTATTAGCGCTCTTTATACCGGTACTCGGGGTCTTTGGATTTCTGATTTTGCCCTTTCTCGGCGCCCTGGTCGGCGAATATTTCTTTAATCCCAAAAAAGAAAATCCTTGGAAAGCAGCCATGGGTAGTCTGGCAGGCTTCGTAGCAGGCACCCTGCTCAAAGGAGCTTTAAGCGCCATTTATCTTTACTATTTTGTTTCTATCGTCTGGCAATACCGCACAGACCTCTTCGGATTTTAATTTTTTTCTATGAGCGAGCAAATCCCGTTCCGCTACGGAATAGATACCTTAGATGCCACTACTGCCCTGGCCCTGGCCCAAGGAACACGTCAAGGAGTGATCGATGACCAGGCTAAAGAAAAAATCGCAAAAAGCCACCTCGATGTGTCTGAAATGGCCCAAGGTTCTGCCAGCGTCTATGGCATTAATACGGGATTTGGTCCCTTATGCACGACTAAAATAGCCCCCAAAGACACTTTAGCCCTTCAGCGAAATATCCTGATGAGTCACGCGGTTGGTGTGGGTAAACCCATTGATCGTTCCTTGAGTGCCTTGATGATGGTGCTGAAAATTCACGCATTGGCCCAGGGGTATTCAGGTATCTCACTAGCTGCCTTGGAGCGCATCAAAAAAATGCTGGACTGCGGATTGATTCCGGTGGTGCCCAGCCAAGGTTCTGTAGGGGCCTCAGGCGATCTAGCCCCTTTGTCCCACCTGTTTTTGCCTTTAATCGGTCTCGGGGAACTTTGGTCCGGGCAGGAAATTGTTCCCGCAGCTCCCCTACTGGAACAACAAGGCCTCGGGCCCTTAACCCTCGGCCCCAAAGAGGGATTAGCCCTGATCAATGGAACTCAGTTTATTTTGGCACATGCGGTTCAGGTATTGGCCCAATTTCAAAAGTGTCTCGATCAAGCAGACCTCAGCGCTGCCCTGATGGTCGAAGCGCTTCAAGGATCGGCCAAGCCGTTTGACCGTGAACTACATCTGCTCAGGCCTTATGCAGGGTGTATGCATGTGGCCGAGCGCATGCGTCAGTTTCTGGGTGATTCAGCCATCATGAAAGATCACGAATATTGTGATCGAGTGCAAGACCCCTATTCATTGCGCTGTGTACCCCAAGTACATGGGGCCTCCAGAAATGCTTGGCTTCACCTCAAAGAATTGGTCCACATAGAACTCAATGCGGTCACGGACAATCCGGTCGTACTCGGGGAAAACAACGCGATCAGCGGAGGGCATTTCCACGGGCAACCTTTGGCTATGGCTTTGGATTACGCCGCTCTGGCGTTAGCTGAATTGGGCAACATATCCGACCGACGTATTTACCTAGCCCTAGAAGGCAAAAGTGCCGGCGTACCCAAACTCTTGATGGAAGACACAGGGATACATTCCGGCTACATGATTTTACAGTACACCACAGCTGCATTGGCCAGCGAGAACAAAACCCTTTGCTTTCCCGCAAGCGCGGACAGTATTCCTACTTCTTTAGGTCAAGAAGACCATGTCAGTATGGGATCGATCAGCGGCAGAAAAGCCCTGCAGATTTCCGATAATGTGCTGCGCATACTGTCCATAGAGGTATTGACCGCAGCTCAAGCGCTCACTTTTAGAAGACCTCTAGCCTCTGGAGTGCTATTGGATGCTGTGTACCAGAAAATAAGGAGTGAAATCCCGTTTGCCCCCAAAGACCGAATTTTCTACCACGACATAGAGAAAGCGACGCAATGGGTAAGCGAAGGCGTCTTACTAGATACGGTTAAAAATGAGGCCGAACTTCAAGGCATTCCCCTAAAAACAACGTATAGCGAACAATTTGACCAGTATTGATGGGCTTTAGGAGGGCATAAAAAAAGCCTTCCAAAGGAAAGCTTTCACTGGATCATCCTTTTGGGATGTTCACTTGCCTGCTCGCGCAGGCACAACACAACCCTACAAAGATACGAAAAAACAATTCACCAAAAGACCCGCGTACTTTAATACGTGTCTTTAATCCAGTCGTAAGGCGCTCTTTTGGCCCAAAGTCCTCGGGTAAAATCAGGGAACATCTGGGGGGCCCCGTTATTTTCAATGGAGGCTTCAGAAAGTGGCGTAACCGCACTCCAAGCTGCAGCGTCATAAGCGTCGATCGGAGGCGCTATTTGAGCTTTGGCACAGGCCACAAACGCGTTGATCACAAAGAAATCCATGCCCCCGTGTCCTGCATCCAAGGCGTACTCGCCGTATTTTTTCCACAAAGGATGATCGTATTGGTCCAACCAAGGTTGTGCTTCATCCCAGCGATGTGGTTTGGAAACCCCTTCTACATACAAACGACGTCCATCGTCCTCCCACAATCCTTTTAAGCCCTGTACCCTAAATCCAAGTGAATACGGACGGGGCAGATTGCAGTCGTGGGTAATGATGATGGTTTCCCCCATAGCGGTGTCAATGGTGGTGGTAATTACATCCCCTTGCTTGAATCTCACTTGAGCGTTGGGATGGTCAGCGCCCCCTTTGTCCACAATGTATTGATGTAACCCAATCGCTTTTGTCGCGTGTGAAGTGAGCGAGACAAATCGATTGCCTCGGTTGATATCCGCCATAGCCGCGATGGGTCCCAAACCATGGGTGGGGTAAACATCTGCATTTCGCTTAACCGAATGTTGGGTCCGCCAACGAGCTTCTGATATGGCTTTTTCACCAAATTCCACTCCTCCTCCATAGGGTT
>JALQVG010000037.1 GCA_023260435.1 Flavobacteriaceae bacterium
CCATAATCGGAAAAGTCTTGGCCACGCGGTGGGCTGGAAACTGCTGCTTAACCCGAATGTTAAAGCGATCCTCCCTGGTCTGGGTCTCCACCGCTTGTCGGTAATGCTCGTTGGTGTTTAGGTAAATGGTATCCACCTCCCCCATCAAATCAAAAAACACCCGATCAAACTCGGAAGTCCAGCGCACGGTGCGTATGCCAGAAACCTCTGTAGCCTCGGCTTTGGTCAGCTTATGCCCCTCCCAAACGGCGATGTGTTCATCTGTTTTTCGCACGAAGAGTATTTCGCGCAACTCAGACTTTGACGAATTTGGACAAATGATTAAAATGGTTTCCTCCTGATCCACCCCTGTCAGATAAAAGAGATCCCTGTTCTGTTCAAAGGGCATCGTCGCATCCGCACCGATGGGATATTGATCATTGGCATGAAAAACTGCCAAACTCTTAGGTTGCATTTCTGCTACAAACTTGGCGCGGTTCTTGACAAAAAGTGCGGAATCAATGCGTTCGTATTTCATAAGGAGAAAGTAAATTAAATGACATTAAGCGTTTGGATGGCGCGCTCTGTAGTTTTTGTAGGCC
Source organism: Flavobacteriaceae bacterium (assembly GCA_023260435.1). Taxonomy (GTDB): domain Bacteria; phylum Bacteroidota; class Bacteroidia; order Flavobacteriales; family Flavobacteriaceae; genus MAG-120531. The sequence goes on from JALQVG010000037.1 coordinate 582, forward strand.
TTGATGCCCCACATCAAAAAAACGACTAAAACGAGTAATCCCACTAAGGCGTACAAAGCATCAAAAGCGTTGCGCAAAATCACGGCAAAAACAATAGCAAACAACAACACTGTCGCTACCTCATTCCACAACCGCATCCACTGGGGCGTATATACGATTTGATCCGCTTGCAATTGCTTCATAATGCCTCGGCACTTCAGGTGATAGGCCCACAACAAGACCACAAACCCAAGCTTGGCATGCATCCAGCCTTGGCTGAGCAGTGCTGGATTGAGCACCAACAACCACACAGCAAAACCTGTGGCCAACACCGCAGACGGAGCCGTTATAATCGACCACAATCGCTTAGTCATCAACTTCAAGAGTGGCAACGTATGTCGCTTCGACTCCTCCGCCTCCTGATGGGCCTCCAATTGGTAAATAAACAGCCTGGGAATATAAAAAAGCCCGGCAAACCAAGTCACCACAAAGATCAGGTGAAGCGCTTTTATTGTGTTGTAATAGGCAAACATACCCCAAATATAAGTCAATTTCCTCCGATAAACGTCTGGAACAGCGCAGGTAGAAAATATATAGGTACTTGGACAAAAATTCTAGCCTTGAGTAAAAAATTCAGGGCGGCACTAAAACAAAATGTTTCACTATAGTAAAACTTATTATCTTTGATACCAGGCAATAACAGATCCGTTAGGAAGGTGTTGTTTTTCGGCGAGGGCTTCGAAACCTATTTAAGCTCGTGCTCGGAAAAAACAAAAAAGAAATTTATCATGACTCTCTGGCTTATTGAGGAACTCAGTCAAGTTCCTGTTGCCAAGCTGAAAAAATTAACTAATGCAAATGGTCTTTATGAGATCCGTGTCAAAAGTGAAGGAAACGAGCATCGAGCATTGTGTTTTTTTAACAGTGATAACGAACTAGTAGTTGTGACAGGCTTTCAGAAAAAAAGCCAGAAAACACCTCGTCAACAGATCATTAACGCCCTGTATTTAAAAAGAACCTATGAAAACGTCAAAAAACAAAACAACAACTCTTGAACAGCTAACCACAAACTATTTTGGTGCTGTAAATAGTCCATCAAGGGATTCTTTTAATCAGGAATATGAAGCATTTAAACTTGGCTTTTTGATCAAGCAAGCGCGCAAGAAAAAAGGGATGACACAACAGGCGCTGGCCCAGAAAATTGGCAGCAAAAAATCTTACATTTCTCTGTTGGAAAACGACGTCAAAGAAGTAAGACTTTCCACGTTACAAAAATTGATCAGTGAAGGTCTGGGCGGGACAGTTCAGATAAAAGTACAAGTAGGCGACGAAGTAATTTGCCTGTAATACAACTGATTGATCCGTTTACCGGGCGGCGACAAGAACATTCGGTAATTTGTATTTTATTGCGTGAAAAATAAATGTTTTGGCCTCACAAATCCCCGGAAGCTGCCCGAAAAGGGCCCATGGCGCTTTACCACTTGTACGGACAGCACATTCGCCAACACTGGGAGATTCCAAAGGTGGGATGGATCAGGTTTGTGCGCCAAAAACTAGCCATTTCACAGGTCCAATGGGCGCGCAGAATGGGGGTCAGTCGACAGGCATTCCAGGCTTTGGAGCAGCGCGAGGTCAAAGGAACATTGAGCTTGGGGGCCTTGCGTTCTGCCGCCGAGGCTATGGATTTGGAAGTCCTGATTTTTGTGGCCCCCAAGCAGGGATCCTACCTAGACTACATGCACCGGCAAATAAGGACGTATCACGACCTCAGCCATCCGAACCAACCCATTTCGACACAAAAACTAGACAGCTTGACCGCTCAACCCATCAGGCGAATCTGGGACACTGATCAATTCAACAAAACCATTTGGGACAAACGAGAAAAACGCTTAGAACAACACTACATCCGCACACACCTGCGCGATGAACTAGAAATGGAGTGATTTTTGTCAACCTGAAAAAACAGCAGTTTTAGCCAAAAAACAGCAAAAAACGCCCGATTATCGTCAAAATCCAGCTAAAAACATCGATTTCGGTCAAAAAACAAAAAATTTGTCAACCCAAAGTTTGACAAAAATCAATGACCTTAAAAATACCGAAAAGCGGCTACCCCTAAAACGCACCCCATCCCTGGGCGGTCAATGGAATTTTTTGGTCCGCACGGGTCACCAAATGTGTCCCTACAGAAGCGTCCGTCATGTGACCGATCACCGTCCAATGCGGGTTTCCCTTGATGTTGGGGTAGTCTTCCTGCTTGATGGTAAACAGCAACTCGTAGTCTTCGCC
>JALQVG010000090.1 GCA_023260435.1 Flavobacteriaceae bacterium
TGTGCTCCCCGAGATGGACACCGTTCCATGCTCTGGAGCCGTGACCACCGAGTAGGTTAATGTATCCCCGTCCACATCAGTGGCTGTCAGAGCTACCTCTACCGAAGTGTCTTCATCTGTAGTGGCGCTGGCTGTGGCTGATATGGGGACGTCGTTGACCGAAGTGATGATCAGGGTAACGCTCGATGTATTAGAGTCTACTAGTCCATCGCTAGCTTTAAACGTAAAGCTATCCGATCCATTGTAGTTAGCTTCTGGAGTGTAGGTAGCTATGCTCCCCGTGATGGACACTGTTCCATGTTCAGGGGTGGTGACTACCGAGTAGGTTAAACTATCCCCATCTGCGTCAGTGGCGGTGAGTTGGATTTCTGCCGAAGTGTCCTCAGCTGTATTGGCGCTGGCTGTGGTTGATATGGGGACATCGTTGACCGAAGTGATGATCAGGGTAACGCTCGATGTATTGGAATCTACTATTCCGTCGCTAGCTTTAAATGTAAAGCTGTCTGACCCAAAGTAGTTAGCCTCTGGAGTATACGTCGCGGTGCTCCCCGAGATGGACACCGTTCCATGCTCTGGAGCGGTAACCACCGAGTAGGTTAATGTGTCTCCGTCCGCATCAGTGGCTGTCAGAGCTACCTCTACCGAAGTGTCTTCATCTGTAGTGACGCTGGATGTGGCTGAGATAGGAGCGTCGTTGACTGAGGTGATGGTCAAGGTAACGCTCGATGTATTAGAGTCTACAAGTCCATCGCTAGCTTTGAACGTAAAGCTATCTGATCCGTTGTAGTTAACCTCTGGAGTGTAAGTCGCTGTACTTCCCGTGATGGACACTGTTCCATGCTCAGGGGCGGTGACTACTGTAAATGTGAGTGCATCAGCGTCTGCATCAGTGGCTGTGAGTTGGATTTCCACTGAGCTGTCTTCAGATGTAGTAGCGCTGACTGTTGAAGCAACAGGAGCTTCATTAACAGAAACAATAGTGATTGTTATTGAAGCTGTATTTGAATCTAACGCTCCATCATTAGCTTTGTAGGTGAAACTATCTGATCCAGAGTAGTTTGCCTCGGGAGTATAGGTCGCTGTGCTTCCCGTTATGGACACTGTTCCATGCTCTGGCGCAGTGACTACTAAGTAGGTTAAACTATCCCCGTCTGCATCAGTAGCTGTTAATGGTATATTTGCCTGAGCGTTTTTCAATATTCTTGCAACTAAAGTAGACGTGACAGGAGCGTCATTAACCGAGGTGATGGTCAAGGTAATGCTCGATGTATTGGAGTCTACCGTACCATCATTGGCTTTGTAAGTGAAACTATCTGACCCAAAGTAGTTAGCTTCTGGTGTGTAGGTCGCTGTACTTCCCAAGATGGACACTGTTCCATGCTCTGGAGCAGAAACTAACGAATAAGTTAAGTCATCCTCGTCCACATCAGTGGCTGTGAGTTGGATCTCAACTGAGCTGTCTTCAGCTGTAGTGGCGCTAGCTGTGGTTGAGACAGGAACATCATTCACAGGTTCAATGGTGATTGTAACGGATCCAACATTGGAGTCAGCTAGCCCGTCATTGGCCTTAAATGTAAAGCTATCTGATCCATAATAGTTTTGATTAGGTGTATACGTAGCTATATTATCAGTAATGGTAACTGTACCGTTTTGAGGCAATACATCTACAAAAAATGAAAGGGGATTATTATCTGCATCTGTTCCAGACAAGTTGACAACCACAGATTCGTCTTCACTGGTACTAATCGAAATATTTTGGACAATCGGCGCAGAATTATCTAAATTTGAATTACAATAAATTGTTAGATTGTCTAGATTCCAAGTATCAGTTGGATCGATTGCATTCATCACCGTGTAATACTTTATCCATCCATCTGATTGCACGACTTTTTTCAACCCAAAACCAATAATTCCCTCTTCATATTCATTCCCAGAATTGTCGTTTAAAATTGATAAATTAAAGTTCCTGTGTCCCCAATTTGAGGAGCTGTCATCATAATTCCAAGAATAAATTGCATGTTCAATGGGTATTGTACTTTCTGCAGGTTTATTGGCCAGGTAGGCAAGATTTTCAGCAAAACCGTAAAACTCTGTATTGTTTTTTATCACTTGGTTAGAGTCTAATCTTTCCCATGGTGAATCAGTTTGAACCCCATTGATACTTAAGGAAAGATTATGTGTCAATCCACTATTATTTTGTGCAAGTGCATCTGCATATATCTGAGCTATCTCTGAAACTTCAGAACCTACACCTTGAAATGGAGGTAATCCCCTGGCAACTCTCTCTGAATTCAAAATAAATAATCCTTTTTCCTGAATCGAGAGCAAAAACCATTTTTCAATTTTTTCACTCTCTGAACATATAATACCCCCATTGGGGCATACTTTGATTTTAAATTCTTCAGGTATTTCAAATGATTTATATGCTGGATAAACTGATGAATCAAGATTTCTAGCAGCTGTGAAGTTTGCTTCGATATCCGCAACACTAACAGTTACAGTAGAGCCCGACCATGCTCTATCATTAAATCCAGATGGAATAGGCAAATAATTATTGTTGTTATCTTCGTTATAGTCGTTTAACGCGGATTGATTTATTTGATTAAGCTTTGGACCACATACACATTCAATACACTCTTCATCAACTCTGTTTGAATAAATCAATTTTCTAACACCATCATACTGAACAGCGTAAAGATCTTGAAGTTGACTTTCAGGTTGCCTTTCTGACTCTAAAAATACCGGCTCAGGATTGATAAACACATTTTTAAGCTTGCCATTAACATAATTTTCATACACTATAACGTTTGACCAATTAACTGGTGTTATCACATTATAGTCAATCTGATAAGTGCCGTCTATTATTTTTGTTTGATTCTTAAATAAATTAAAATTGTTGTCTGTTATATATTCTACTGCATCAGTGATTTTGGTTTTACCCAATTGGTTAACCTTGTTTTTATATAGGTCTATTACCTCTGAAGTCATGCTAAATGTGTCAGGACCATAGTAATCCCCGGCAACATATGTTCCCTCCTTGAAAAAACTCCATTTTTCAAAGAAATTGGTAAAATCTTTAGAAGAAGCTTTAGCAACTAAATATGTGAAATTCAACATGGCGTGTTCTACTTCCAAATCATTTTCCGGCTTACGTGCTAAATCATGAACTTGGGGGTAGAAATCATCAATACCAAGGACCTTTGTACAATAAAGGTATAATTGCCAAAACATAGCCATCTTATCAGGAAGTTCATCGGCAAATGAATTATTTTCTACGAAAAAAGTATTCCAAGATTGTTCATAACGTGTTCCAAAATTATCCGTGGGATTTAATTCCTTACTTAGTTCATGACCCAACTTTTCCACCCATGCATAATATGCAGAAATGTTACAGGTAGTTTCAGTTAGGTTACCCCAGTTTAACGCCTGCCTTATTTGCATACTGTGACCCCACTCATGGACAGTTCCAAAAAAATCGTCTTTAAAAAGAGTTGAATTAAAATTTTTATCCAATGTAGGAACACCCTCCCAACTACCATTGGTATCAGATACATTGAAAAATACAGCATAAGGTGAAGCGTATTTATATTTTTTATAGACCCCTGCAATATGACTGTGATTTGGTATTTCTTTACCGGGTATATCGATATGTCCATGTATTTTTCTGGCTAGATAATTTAGCTCATCATACATATCTATGAGGTCCTTACCATTATCAGTTAATTCTTTAAAGCCGCTTAACGGAAATGTAATTTGTACGTAATCACCTATTACATCATAGTATGGGTATTGAGCGATATCTAACAGGCCTGTCCACTCCTCCCTGTTTCGTACTCTTCCATCAAAATATCCATTAACTCTACCATACATAAAATGAAGCTGTGCCTCTGGTTCATTTTTGTAATCTTCACTCCAATACTGAACGTAAAACAATCCGTTTTGTTCCGCTTTAATTAGGTTGACCCCTTTTTTAAGCGAATAGTATACCTGTTGATCATCCAAGGGATTTACTCTTGTGTCGAAAACTGACGGATCATCTGCCTTATGTGGCCAAAAATCAACTTGCAACAGGTCAACATCTTGGTCAGAAACCACAAAAATTTCATCATCTTTGTTGAGATAAATACCAGTTACATTACTGCACCTACTCTGAGGGTATATTTTAAGTTCATTGGAAACTTTTGAGGGGTGTCGATAGGCTTTATACGATTGAACCCTAAAATCGTGAGAGTATGACTGATTATATACCTCCTTTGCATAATTTTTAAAAAAATCATTATCAGAAATTGCATCAATCTGTTCCAATGTAACGCCCTCTTTAAGTTGCGTAAACATGCTATCAGAAAAAATAGTAGTTGGATCAAATGTAGACTGACTTGATTCCCAGAAATCAATTTCTGCAACGGTAACCATATTGTTCTGTCCAGAAATAAATTTAAATTCAACACTGGAAACATTAGGATAAGTATTACCTAAGTCAATAGTGTAATAGAAGTTCTCCTCTTCAGAGTAAGCTCTATTGAATTGAGTAAACCCATTTCCAACATTATTAAAAACCTCCTCACTTGAAGAGTCACTATAAATAACTTTGATTATTAACTCCTTCCAGTGACCATCAACATCTACTACATCTGTTCTGGGGTAATAATCCAATTTACTCAGATTTGATGGAGATTCAAAGTTGTACTGAAGGGTTACTGGAAAAGTAGTTCCATCTTTAATACTGTGGTACTCAGTGCCAAGATCATTGTCGTAACTGCTGGCAGGGGAATATTTTGTGGAAGTACTTTGATTGCGGTATTCGCTTGAAGTAGCTGATAATATCTTTATTTCCTTATGCCCAGCAGGTGAGATTGGTGTGGGTAACGTTTGGCCATACAATGATATTGCAACAAAAGATGCTAAAAAATAAACTAAAAATTTACTAACCTTCATTCTTGAATTATTAATCTGATAAATGCCTCTTTTCTATTATCTAAGACTTTTTGATACTCAATATTTGATATGCCCAATAACTTAGGCCCCATGGAATTCATTAAAATTGGATAATTTAGAAAGGCCACAAACAATAGTAGAATCTGCCTAGAATCCTCAATTTTTATTTGGTTGTTTTTAATCCCGGATTCGAATAATCGCAACAGTTTTTTTAAAGTAACAAAGTCAATATTCTTCTCAATTTGTTCATTGAGTTCAATATTTTGATGAGTAGCCACATAGACTTGTCTAAATGGAAATTTCAATGTGTATTTCTGATGTATTTCAAAAATGGATCTAATCTTATTTGATAACTCTTCATCTCCATCCAGAATCTCAGTAATCAAATTATCCCTTTCAGTTCGAGTTTCACGAATGATAGTCAGTAATAATTGGTCAACACTTTTGAAATAATAGTATATAAGCGGTCGTTTAACCCCAGCAAAATCTGCTATATCATTTGAGGTTGAATCAAATTTGCCTTTTACAAAAAGAAGTTCAATCGCTGATTTCTTTATTTTTTCTAGAGAATTCAAAGTGAAAATTTACATTTTTGTAAAAATAGTAAATAGTTAACTATTACCTAGAATAAATTAAATCTACTCGTTTAGTAAATTAGATAACGCTCTTGATAATTAGCGTTCTTACAAATAGAATTAAATATGATAATGCTCACCCAAAGGTTTTGATTATTGGTGAAACTCATTAAAATAATGTCATATTTTGAGCTAGTGAACAAAGGCCAAAAAGGTTATCTAGTAATATTACTCAACCATTCCTCAAGAAAAATTTTACTTTAAACCAAGGTGGTCTAATAGATTAAAAGAGTTGGAATTTTTTGGGTTTTTTCGAAATAGCAGAAAACGGAAAGCCATAGATAACCGACTTGTTTGTCATCTTGCATAACTAGACAAACCCGATTAAAAAATAATTACAGCACGAAAACTGTACAAAAAACAGTTTAAAAAAATAAAGCCTCTTGATAATCAACTGATTAAAAAGAGGCTCTGTACCTTGGGTGGGAATCGAACCCACACTCCGAAGAACTGGATTTTGAATCCAGCGCGTCTACCAATTCCGCCACCAAGGCAAATTTGTGGAGGCAAAAGTAAAAAGAAAAATCAATTACGGCATTAAAATTCAAAGAATATTTGAGGGGTGTCCCAAATAAATGTCTATTTTTGCCACTCTAAAAAAGAAAGAAGTACAACCTATTGAACCGCAGCGTATTCCATGCCTAACTCCATGCCAGAACCAAAGATATTTGCCTGTACTCAGAGTCAAGAACTCGGAGAAAAAATAGCACGCTCATATGGTTTACCCATGGGAAATGTCGCATTTTCACGCTATTCGGATGGTGAATACCAACCTTCTTTTGAGGAGTCTGTACGCGGATCACGTGTATTTGTGGTGGGATCTACACATCCAACAGCGGAGCACTTGATGGAACTGTTGTTGATGTTGGATGCAGCCAAAAGGGCTTCAGCTAGACATATCACCGCCGTGATGCCCTATTTTGGATGGGCAAGGCAGGACAGAAAAGACAAACCAAGGGTACCTATTGCTGCCAAATTAGTGGCCAAGATGTTGGAAGCCGCAGGAGCGACGCGCATCATCACTATGGATTTACACGCAGATCAAATTCAAGGTTTTTTTGAAATACCAGTAGACCACTTATTCGGTTCAACCCTATTTTTACCATACTTACAACAGCTCAATTTAGAGAACCTCACTATAGCCTCACCGGATATGGGTGGATCAAAAAGAGCCTACTCCTACTCAAAAGCTTTGGAGTCTGATGTGGTGATTTGCTATAAGCAACGCGAAAAAGCCAATGTGATTGCTCACATGGAACTTATCGGGGAAGTGACCGGTAAAAATGTAGTGTTGGTCGATGATATGGTGGATACTGCCGGAACCTTGACCAAAGCAGCTGACTTAATGATGGAACGCGGAGCTTTGAGTGTTCGCGCCATCACCACACACGCTATTTTATCAGGCAATGCCTACGAGCGCATTGAGAAATCAGCATTGTTGGAATTAATTGTCACCGATTCCATTCCATTGAAGCAAACCTCACCCAAAATCAGGGTGATCGAGTCGGCTAAATTATTTGCCGACGTGATGAAGAGTGTTCAGGAGAACCAATCGATCTCTTCAAAATTTATCATGTAATTTTTAAACCACAATAATGAAATCAATTACCATCAAAGGATCAGAAAGAGAAAGCGTGGGCAAAAAGGCAACGAAGGCCCTACGTAATGCTGGAAAGGTTCCTTGCGTTATTTACGGAGGGGATAAGCCATTGCACTTTTCAGCGGACGAAAAATCGTTCAAAAACTTAGTGTACACCCCCAACGCATACACCGCGGTAATTGACCTAGGTGCTGCTGGGAAATTTGACGCTGTTTTGCAAGACATTCAGTTTCACCCAGTAACCGATGCTATTGTACACGTAGATTTCTACCAATTATTCGAAGACAAGCCAGTAACCATGAAGATCCCTGTTCAATTGGTGGGGAACTCTCCAGGGGTACGCAGCGGTGGGCGTTTGGATTTCAGAATCCGTCGCTTGACCATCAAAGCGCTTCCAGCAAAACTTCCAGATTTCTTCAACGTAGATATTTCTAAATTGAAAATTGGTGGAAACATTTCTGTAGGCAGCCTATTGTCTGACGACTACACCATCATGCACCCTGCATCAAACATCATCGTACAAGTGAAAGCTTCCAGAACTTCTGGTAAAGGCGGAGCTGACGATGAGGATGAGGAAGAAGAAGGTGCTGAAGAAGCTCCAGCTGCTGAGGCTACTGAGGCTGCAGCGGAATAATCAAATCCGATTCATTTTAAGCGCCTGGGGAATTCCTCAGGCGCTTTTTTTTTACTTTTACGCGAGTCAATAGCAGTATGAAGAAATTTTTAGTGGTAGGACTGGGGAACATAGGCCCCGAATATGCCGAAACCCGACACAACATCGGATTTAGGGTAGCGGATCAACTGGTAAAAGATTTGGGCGGCAGCTTTGAATCCCAAAAACTGGGCAGTGTCGCTTGGACGAAACTCAAAGGCCAATCCATCGTGGTGCTCAAACCAAACACCTACATGAACCTCAGCGGAAAATCAGTCAACTACTGGATGCAACAGGAAAAAATCCCCTTGGAACAGATACTGGTCATCACCGATGACATTCACCTTCCCTTTGGTACTTTTCGCATCAAGGCCAGCGGAACTCATGGTGGCCACAATGGACTGCGCCATATTCAAGAAACACTCAATACAGCGCAATACGATCGATTTAGGTTTGGTGTAGGCGCTGAGTTTGGTGCAGGAAAACAAGTGGACTACGTATTAGGACAGTGGACAGCTCATGAACAAATCGGGTTAGCTATACGCATGGATAGCGCCGTTGAGGCGATTAAAACCTGGGCACTTGAAGGGTCTAGCAGAGCGATGAACCGATTCAATGGACCCATGCCTGAACCAGGCGTTTAATCCAAAATCTTAAAGTCAAAAACAGGAGACAAGGCGGTGTTGCCTTGAGCGTCTTCTACCTTTACTTGCCAGTAATAAGTGGTTTGGGGAGCCACGGTGAGCTGGTAGGTATTGGCCAACGGGCTTATTAATCCCACCTCTTGTAAAGGAACAGGCTGGGTATCGACGTACAAGGTATACCTGGATAAATCCCCATCGGCATCCGCGCTCTGCCAAGAAAGCAACACTTGACCCGAGGAGGGTCTGGAAAATCGGCTGCCAGGAGTAGGCTGTAAGGCCGCGGGTGTTTGAGGCACCCCCGCAGTTAAGGTACCCGCCACAAAGAAAAACCTGCGTTCACTGAGCGAGGTCTCGGTCACCTGATTGTTGGAGGCGATGACTTGCCAAGAATAGGCTTTATACGTGGGTAACTTAAAAACAACCGTCGTTTGACTCACCACTTCAGAACGGATTTGGGTATTATCGATTTGGATTACAGAGACAGTATAGGCATCTGTATGGTCCGAAGGGGTCCAAGAAAAAGATACCGAGCGCGTACCGTCAGGCAGTAGCGGTCCGCTCGCACAAGATTCATCCACCGCTGGAGTCAATAGGGAAACAGGCCCTGGTGGACTGGGTTCTTGGGTACAAGAAACCGCCAAAACAGCTGCCAGGCACCAGGCCCAAAACGTTACTTTTTGATCCATTTATAGCTTTGTTTTTGATCTGCGATGATTAATTCAAGTATATATATACCCTCGGGATATCCCGCCACTGGGATGGAGCGTGATTCCGGATCGGTTTCGGGATTCCACACTCCTTGGTCCACAAGGGTTCCAGACAGGTCCAAAATCCTCCACAGGCGCTCAACTTTAGGGAGTTGGGGCGCGTAAATATTCAGGTAGTTTTCGGCTGGATTGGGATGTAATACAGGGTCTGGACTGTAATACCACTCCTGCACAAATTCACCCTGACAAGGTAGATCGGTGTTGATTTTCAGGGTATTCACCCCTGGCTTAAACGGCCATGACTGCTGACCAGCCTCCGTGGCAAATTCCTGCCCATTCAACGTGACCAGATAGCGTTCTGCACCTGAAAGCGTCACTTGCCATTGCATTCCATCAGCAGAAGCAGCCGTGAGCACACTCAAGGGCTGTGGCGCCCCGATGACCACAAGAAAACATTGCTGCTCGTAGGTCACGTCAGCATTTACGGCCCAAATACACAAGGTATAAATGCCTTGAGCTAACGACTCAAAAGCGTATTGACTCGTGAATGACACCTCCTTAACCAGGTTGTTTTCGCGATATAATTGGGCGTTGTATGGCAGGACAGATCTGGCTTGAATCAATACACGGCCATCAGCGACATCCACACAAGACTGGGTTTTGGTGGTCAAACTATAATGGTTGGCTGGCAGGCGGTAAACGGGACATCCTTGACTGTTGACCTCAGCCCCTAGTGGTGTTCCCAAACACAAATCATCTCCGTCATCAAAAACACCATCCCGGTCGGCATCTGGCCTAATCGCTCCCAAAACACAGGCCTCTATGGAAAATGAACTAATGCTTCCGCCGTCCTGAGGATATTGATCCTCCACTTCAAGGACCCAAGTGCCCTGAAGCGATGTGCCTCTAAAAATAGAAAGCGGCGATTGGGGCATGATGGTCCCCGTCAAGGCGGGAATGGTTGAATTACAGATCAACGGATTACCGTCATCAGAGAACACGACCGACATATTTCGGCCATCATCACAAGGATTAGACACTAAAGGAAGACGCACGCCCTCTGGACTAACCAACGTGAGCACCAAATCTGACAGCCAGGTGTGGTTAATCCCCACACTGACTTTAAGCGACTCGATGGGCAGATCTATATCAAATGTGGTGGAAACACACTGGGTGTTGGCCTGTGCGGAGGCAATCGTTTTGGGCAACCCAACCCCTTGTTCGGTGACACAAGTGGCTGCTCTGGTGGTGAACGAATAAATCGATCCAAATTCACCGTTGCTACACGCGTTAAACGGCTGAATCTGCCAGTAATAGGTGGTACCTGGATCCAAGTCGGGCAATCTAGTTCCCGCAGAATAAGTAATGGTGGTGCCCAAAGGTTGAGATCCATCCGCTTGTTTGGACCAGCGCACTTTATAACCAGAGGCATTGGTCAAAGGGGTCCAAGTCAAATTGACTTGAGTGTCTTGTTCTACTGCTTGATTTTGTGGGGTATTGGCCACCACAGCAGACCACACACCATTGTACACGCGAATTCGGTACGGAAGCGTCTGTGTTCGGGATCCCGCACTTGCCTTGAGGGTTACTGTGTAGGTACCCGCGGTTAAGTTAGGCGCCGTAGTCACCTCAAGCTGTACCGCTGATTGATCTCCGGTAAGTTGGTTGGAGGTCAATTGAAGTCCTAATCCAGGTACAGATCCTTCCACAGACAAGTCAATCGGATCACTAAAGCCAGCATCTCTGGTCAAAGAAGTGTATAAGGTCATGGTACCCCCTGTACAGGTGGACACGTCTAGCTGAGTGGGTTGCACGACAAATGACTGAGGCTGAATGGTAAACGAGACAGGACTTACAGAAAAAAATGCTCCGTCTACTGCAGCGACCATAATTCTGGCTTGCGCGGTATTGACCAGCGGAAGTACAACGGATGATTGACCGTTGTTGGGCACTGCGTGGGCCAATAGGGTCGGAAAACTAATCCCCCCATTCGTGGATAACCAAATGGACACATTGGATTCCTGCATGGATCCTCGGTCAGTTCCAGCTACCGACCAAAGAATCTCGGCTACTGCTCCAGACTGATATACCACATTGCTGGACGGGGTCTGAACCGCAAAAGGACCCGAATTAGGGTCGACCACTACTTCGGTCAATCCCTGTTCGACGCCTCCAGACACCGGATGATTATCCCGTACCGTCAATAAAAAATGGTACTTTCTAGGTAGCGCCGATAAGGTCTCCCAACCAAAGGAAACCGAAGGGGTTTCGTTGAGTAATCGCCCTTGGGCTATGGCAGAGAGTGCCGGAAAATAACGAGTACCTGTGGGTTGTGAAGGAAACGACCTAAAGGCAGGGCCGCTTAGGTTATCAGGACCAAACTGGTCTACACCCATCAAACCAGCATCAACTTGTTCCCAATTATAGGTCACCGTGGCGCTCTCCGAATCGACAGCAGCTCCTTTTAAGACAAATGGAGTCGCCTTGGGCACCAAGATGCGCTCGGCGATTTGGGTGATTTCAGGTGCGGTATTAGGCACAGCCGTCGAAACCCCACAGGCTTGGGAACTTAGATAATTAACGATTTGGATGATGGATATTCCATGGAAATAATCTGAAGACGAAAACGCTACATTGTTGGTTCCTACCAATCCCGCGTAGCTCATAATCGTCGTTCCACTACCCGGTTCTACTTGGGCAATAGTACCTTCCGATTCATAGGCAAAACTGTGGTTGGCACCCAATTGGTGACCTATTTCGTGTGCGACATAGTCAATGTCAAAACGCTCCCCTTCCGGATTGGCTCCAGAAGTAAACGCCGCTCCTTTTTTGCTGTCTTGGCACAGAGACCCAATATATCCCGCGTTTCCGTTATTGGATCCTTGATGAAAAAGGTGACCCAAGTCGTACAGCGTTGGGCCGATTACCGAGCGCAATGTGGCCTCTATTTCCTCATTTAAATCACCGTTGCCAAATGGATCCAGGGTGGCGTCTGTGTAAATTACCTGAGTGGTTTGCTCGATGAGCTCCAATTTTAGCCCTAAATCGCGTACAAAAACCATATTGACTCGGGTCAAGGTGGCGTTGATCGCTTCCAAAGCACCAGCTACCGTTCCCCCGTGGTAGGTCGTATACTCCCCTGAAGCAGCCACCGCCATGCGAAAAGTGCGCAGATTAACCGGAGTTCCTACAGCCGTGGATGCGGTATTTTTGGCGCTGAGGGATCCTGATCCTTCCGGAGTGCCACAAAAAAAAGAAGGATCTGGCGCCTGGTATTTGGCGGTGTATTGGAGGTGTTTCCCTGTGCCTTTTACGGGGTCCATAAACACATACTCCTGCGCTCTGCCGTCCCAAATCGAAGCGTGAATTCCATGGGGACCCTGGCTAAACCACAAGTGTTGATCGGCTTTAGTAGGGTGTTGGGCTCGAAAACTTCTCAACTCAGGGAATTGGAGGCGTAATTCCTCGCTCAATGCGTCAAAGGGAGTAACCTCCCAGGCAGTCACCTCGCCCTGAGCATCTGGCAGGTACCAAAAATCCTGGGCTATTTTTTGTGCGGACACACCCCCACCTACCCCAGACCAAGTCCACCAACTCCGAATCGCTTCGGGAGATTGGGCGAGTTGTATCTCAGCGGCATTGGAGGCTTCAACTTGCTGCCAGGGAGTTTGGGCCCAGGCCATAAAGGCGAAAAAAAAGAGGGAAATTGAAAAAAGGAACCTTAATTTTGTACGCATTCCGGGTTTATTATCTGGCTAAATTTACAACAATTCACTTTCCCAAAAACTTGACCACCACAAAAGACATTCCGCTCTGGGGCCCAAATGAAGCAACAGCCATAACTATGGGTAGCTTTGACGGTGTCCATCTGGGTCATGTCGCTGTGATTCATCGACTGGTTACACTCGCTCAGGAACGGGGCCTAAGCCCCACCGTGCTCAGTTTTGATCCACACCCGAGAACTGTGCTTAAAGCGGAACAGCCTATGGAACTCTTGCACACCCAGCAAGAAAAATCAGCTCATCTAGAGGCATTAGGACTAGCTCATTTAGTGTTGTATCCATTTACTCCAGCACTAGCGCAAATGCCTGCCCGCCAATACGTAGAACAGGTTTTAGTCGGTGAGCTGAAGGCGGCATTAATTTTGGTGGGGTACGATCATCGGTTTGGTGTGGGTGGTCAAGCAGGTTATAACGAGCTCATGTCTTGGGGTCCTGAATTTGGCATCGAAGTGGTTCAAATCGAAGCACAAAACAAGGATGGAGTGCCTATCAGCTCCAGTCAGATCAGGGCTGACCTAAAAGCAGGCCTTGTCGCTCAGGCAAAACAAGCCTTGGGATACCCCTACCCTTTGAGCGCCCAGGTGATTCCTGGGAAAAAGTTGGGACGCACCCTCGGCTTCCCCACAGCCAATTTGGCCATAACCGATCCATTAAAAATGATACCTGGCCAAGGAGTCTATTTGGTTCAGGTTACCTGGCAGAATCAGCGCAAATGGGCTATGGCCAATATCGGCACCAACCCAACCGTAGATGGATTTCAACAACATATTGAGGCGCATATATTCGACTTAGACCAGGATTTGTACGGTCAAGAAATCACCCTGCACTTTGAGGAAAGACTTCGTGACGAAAAAAAATTTGACCACTTAGATTCCTTGAAATCTCAATTGACAGCAGATAAAAAACACGCCCTCGCACTAATTCAGCAAGTCGCTATAGGATAAATGAGTCCTATAAGTGTGCATTATGGGCATAAAATGTACCTTTGTGGCCCTATTGTATTGCTGTTATGCTGTTACTTCAACAACTAAAAAATGATCAACAGGCGGTGATTGCCGCGCTGGCCAAAAGAAATTTGGAGGCTGCTCCTTTAATCGAGGAGGTATTGGCCTTGGACGAGCGCAGAAGAGCGCTGCAAACTGAGCTAGACCAGAACGCAGCCCGAGCCAACCAACTAGCCAAATCCATCGGTCAGTTGTTTCAAAGCGGAAAAGCCCAAGAGGCCGAAGCCCTGAAATCGGAAACCGCTCAACTCAAAGACCTCAACAAACAGATCCAACAAGAGATGGATGCCTGCGCCCAATCTCTTCAAGAAAAATTATACCTACTTCCCAACACGCCTCACCACAGTGTCCCCCATGGCAAAAGCGCTGAAGACAACGAAACCATCTTCGAAGCAGGCCGTATTCCTTCATTGCATCAAGATGCGATGCCGCATTGGGACCTGGCCAAAAAATACGACTTGATCGATTTTGAATTAGGGGTGAAAATTGCTGGAGCAGGATTTCCCGTATATAAGGGCAAGGGGGCGCGCTTGCAGCGCGCCCTTATCCAATTCTTCCTCGATTTTAATACCAAGGCGGGGTACACGGAAATTCAACCTCCGCATTTGGTCAACGAAGCCTCCGGCTATGGCACAGGACAACTTCCGGATAAAGAAGGTCAAATGTACCATGTAGGTTTGGATGACCTTTACCTAATCCCTACAGCAGAGGTGCCTGTAACCAACCTCTTCAGAGATGTTTTGTTGGCACAAAATCAATTACCTGTGGCCTACACCGCATACACGCCCTGTTTTAGAAGAGAAGCAGGCAGCTACGGCGCTCATGTGCGCGGCCTGAATCGTCTTCACCAATTTGACAAAGTGGAGATTGTTCGCGTAGAACACCCCGAGCGTTCCTACCAGGCACTGGAGGAAATGGTGGATCACGTCAAAAAAATATTGGACGCCCTTCAACTTCCTTACCGCATCCTGAGATTATGCGGAGGAGATATGGGTTTCACCTCAGCGCTTACCTACGACTTTGAGCTATATTCGACCGCGCAAGAGCGTTGGCTCGAAATTTCCTCTGTGTCCAATTTTGAGACCTTCCAAGCCAATAGACTTAAATTGAGGTTCAAAGACGAAACAGGAAAAAATCAACTTTGCCACACCTTAAACGGAAGCGCTTTGGCATTGCCCCGAGTGCTCGCAGGTATATTAGAGAATTACCAGACCCCTGAAGGGATTCGCGTACCCGATGTGTTGGTGCCTTACACTGGATTTGACCTGATTTCATGATCTACAACCTCACCTTACAAGTAGAAAACCAGCTCATCGATTCCTGGAAAACTTGGATGAATTCAGTCTTAGTTCCCGAGGTAAGCCCGTATACTGGTGGTGTTTCGCCTGCCCTTTACCGGGTGGTGTTAACCGACGAAACAGATACACAAACCTTTGCCTTTCAGATTCATTTTCCCGGCACAGAAAAGGCAGAGGTCTTTATCCAAGAATGCGCGCCAAAAATTGACGCCTTACTTCACCATGAATTCGGTGCGGGAGTCATGCGATTTGCCACATGGCTCGAACCTCAAAGCTTAGCAGGATGAAGGGACCCGTTCAGGCAAAAAAACACCTAGGCCAACACTTCCTAAATGACCTAGATACGGCCAAACGGATCGCCCATACCTTGACCCTTAAAGACACCCATAGAGTCTTAGAAATAGGACCTGGAACTGGGGTACTGACCCAATTCTTGTTAGAAAAACCAATCGATCTAGTCGCTTTAGATATCGATCGCGAATCGATCGACTACCTCAATGATCAGTGGGCGCCAGTTCAAGCCCAACTCATGCATCCCCAAGCGCAACTTCGCGTGGTGTACGGTGATTTTTTAAAAGCAGATATACAAGACTGGTTTGGCGGTCAACCCTTTAACATTACCGGAAACTTCCCCTACAATATTTCTACCCAAATCGTATTCAAACTATTGGCCTTTCGGGACCAAATTCCCGAGTTTTCTGGCATGTTTCAAAAAGAGGTAGCCCAGAGAATTTGCGCCTCTCCAGGGAGTAAAGTATACGGTATCTTATCCGTGTTGACCCAGGCGTTTTACGAAGCTACTTACTTGTTTACCGTTCCACCCGGGGTGTTTTCACCTCCTCCCAAAGTTGATTCTGGGGTGTTGTTGCTGCAGCGCAGAGCTTCCACGGACTTGGGCTGCGACGAAAAAAGGTTTTTTCAGGTGGTAAAAACTGCGTTTAATCAGCGCAGAAAAACTTTGCGCAATAGTCTAAAAGCCTGTTTTCCTGATGGGTTTTTACCTAAAGATGCTATCTTTGACCAACGCCCAGAACAGTTGGGGGTCTCAGAATTTGTCGCATTGACACAGTTATTAGACCATGGCCACATTTAAACTCACCGAAGCGCTCATCGAGCAAATACAAGGACTCATCGAAGCCCAGCAAGGTGATGCTTTGGTGGCACTGTTTGAAGACTACCACTTTGCCGACATAGCTGAAATCATCGATGAGCTCAGTGTGGAAGAAGCGACCTACCTGATCAAACTCTTGGATTCTGAAAAAACATCAGACATCCTGACTGAATTGGACGAATACCTGAGGGAGTCCATTTTATCAAATCTCAGCGCACAAGAAATCGCCAGTGAGATCAATGAGTTAGACACCGATGATGCCGCTGACATGATCGCTGATCTACCCCAGGAAATGGTACAGCAGGTGATCCAAAGTTTGGATGACAAAGAGCACGCGCAAGACATCGTCGACCTGCTGCGCTACGATGAGGATTCGGCTGGTGGATTGATGGCCAAAGAATTGGTTAAAGTCAACGAAAATTGGACCGTAGCCAAATGTGTCCGGGAAATGCGTATTCAAGCAGAACACGTGACCCGGGTTCACTCCATTTATGTGGTAGATGACCACGATGTACTCAAGGGTCGGCTGTCCCTAAAAGATCTACTAACCACCTCTACAAAAACTCACATTGCCGATATTTATATCCCCAAGGTTGACTTTGTTCATGTCAATGAAACTCCTGAGGGCGTCGCGCGCATCATGTCCAAGTATGACTTGGAGGCTATCCCTGTCGTCGATGAAGCACATCGATTGGTGGGTCGAATCACCATTGATGACATCGTAGATGTTATTCGGGAAGAAGCGGAAAAGGACTACCAGCTCGCTGCTGGTCTTTCTTCCGATGTTGAGGCAGATGACAATATTTTGGATTTGACCAAAGCCCGAATTCCTTGGTTGTTTTTGGGTCTTTTGGGTGGGATTGGAGCAGCTGCCATTATGGGTGGGTTTGAATCCTTGATGAAAGACCACGCCATGCTGTTCTTCTTCAGTCCACTCATTGCCGCTATGGCCGGAAATGTGGGTGTACAGTCCAGCGCGATTGTGGTTCAGGCACTGGCCTCAGAGGGCCTCAGAGGCACGATGAGTCAACGATTGCTCAAAGAAGTGGTGCTATCTCTACTCAATGGATCATTACTCGGTGGATTATTGCTTTTGGTGACTTGGGTCTGGAAAGGCAATATTCTCACCTCCATGGCCATCTCCTTATCGTTGGTTTCCGTGACCTTATTTGCCGGAATCATTGGCACATTTATCCCCATCTTTCTTCACAAAAGAGGGGTTGACCCTGCGATTGCTACCGGGCCATTTATCACGACATCAAACGACATTTTTGGCATCTTGATCTATTTCAGTATCGCCAAATTGATTTTGGGTATTTAATGAAGGGCGTCCTGCATATCGACAGTAATCACGAAGTATTGGCCCGTGGATTAAACCAGTTGGGGTACGAAAACACGTTTGATTACACGAGTTCTTCCGATGAAATTCTGGACAAGTGGCCTGGATATACCGGTCTAGTGGTTCGTTCGCGTTTTTCGATTAACCAGTCATTTATCGATCGCGCCACGGGGCTTAAATGGATAGGTCGCGTGGGGGCTGGACTCGAAAACATTGATGTAGCCTATGCCCAAAGCAAAGGAGTGGCAGTCATTGCAGCTCCAGAAGGCAATAGAGGCGCGGTTGCGGAACACGCATTGGGCATGTTGCTGTCGATGACCAACAAACTATGCGCTGCCGATCGAAGCGTGCGAGCAGGCATTTGGGATCGCGAGGGACATCGCGGATTTGAAATTGCTGGAAAAACCATAGGGATTGTGGGTTATGGAGTGATGGGGCATGCTTTTGCCAAGGTATTAAGCGGATTTGGCTGTCGGGTGATTTGTACCGATATCAAACCAGATTTGACGGACACTTGGGCGGAGCAGATTCCTTTAGCTGAGTTTTTAGCGCAGGTGGACGTATTGAGTTTGCACTTACCTCAGGCTCAGGATACCGATCACTGGCTCAATGCCCAGCGGATCGATCAAATCGCTAAGCCATTTTGGCTGATCAATACAGGTCGTGGAAAAACAGTGGACACCCATGCCGTTTTAGAGGCACTTGACCGAGGCCAGATACTGGGTGCAGCCCTAGATGTTTTGGAGTTTGAACCCAGTAGTTTTGAGGGTTTATTTCAAGGCCCAAATCCGCACCCGACCCTAGTACGCTTGGTCCATCACCCCAAGGTACTGCTCTCTCCACATGTGGGCGGCTGGAGTGCTGAAAGCCATGTGAAACTCGCACAAACCATCGTCGACAAAGTAGCCGCTTGGGAAAAAAGTGCCTACTGATTTAATGGGTGGTTGCCCCGCTCAATTTCTTTTTGAAACTCCTCCATCACGGGACGCACGGTTTCTTCGGGTATTTCTGAAATTTTGATGTACATCAAACCATCAATGGCATTGTTAAACAATGGGTCTACATTAAACGCTACAACTTTGGCGTTTTGCTTGATGTATTTTTTAATCAAGACGGGGAGCCTTAAACTTCCTGGCTCCACTTCCTCAATCAGTCGGTCGAATTTATTGAGATCGGCTTGAGTTTCATCAAAAACAAACTCTTTATCCGCATCCTTGAGCTTGACCTTAAACTCCTTTTTAGGGTGGATGTATTGGGCTATGTAGGGATCCCAGTAATGGGATTTCATAAACTCAATCATCAAAGATTTAGAGAAATTGGAAAACTGATTGCTGATACTGACGCCACCCATTAAAAAATCGTGATTGGGATAGCGAAGCGTGGTGTGTATGATCCCTTTCCACAAAAGAAAAAGCGGCATCGGTTTCTGCTGATACTCCGAGACAATATAGGCCCTGCCCATCTCAATGGTGCGCTGCATCATCGGGTAAAGCTCTGGCTCCATGCGGAACAAATCTTGTACATAGAACCCTTCAATCCCCTTGGTTGGGAAAATTTCTTGCCCAAAACCCATGCGGTAGGCGCCTACGACACAGGCCCCTTCATGATCCCATAAAAATAGATGGTGGTAATAGGTGTCGTAGGTATCCAAGTCAATCGATTTGTTGGTCCCCTCTCCAATGGCTCTAAAAGTCAGTTCACGCTGACGACCGATTTCCTGCAACAGTCCCGGCATCTGAGGTGCTTGTGCCAAAAAGACCTCGTAATTCTTACTTTTTAAAAGGGATTTGCCCAGCTGCTGGAGGACGGCTATTTCACGGGCCAATAACTCAGGATCTTGAGCCCCGACAATTTTTCTGGGTATTTTGGGCAATTGAATCGTACTGGGCAACGTCAGACGTCTTCGCTCGTATACCTTGGAAAGCATTTCAGTTTTAAGTCGCAACAGCGCTCCGTACTCTTCTATGGTCGTTTCTTCTTCTTGTTGGGAGACAGAAATAGGCTTTCCTATGCGGATGGATATTTTTCGAAAACGCTGTGTAAACATCTCTGACACCAAAGCAGCCGTGCGGAATGCAGGACCCAAACGGGCAATCCTATAAAAGAAGGTGCTGTTTTTGGCATGAAAATAGACCGGAACTACAGGGACTCCAGCTTTTCTGATCAACTTTAATGCGGGAATATGCCAGGGCTGATCTATAGATTTATTTCCCATCCTTGTGGTGGCTACTTCACCAGCAGGAAAAATACCCAGGACACCTCCTTCTGACAGATGTGCCAAAGCTTGTTTAAAACCCTGCAAACTGCTCGAAGCCTCTTTGTGGTCCTCAAATGGGTTAACCGGAAAAATATACGGGGCCAATGGAGTGACTCTAGACAACAAAAAATTGGCCATTACTTTAAAATCTGGCCGCTGACTGCCTACTAACAACAAAAGTAAAATTCCGTCAATCCCACCCAGGGGGTGATTGGATACCACGACAAAGGGACCTGTTTTGGGAAAACGTTTTAGCTCCTGCTCGGGCCAGCGCACGTCTATTTCGAAGTAATCCATGACCGCCTGCATAAATGCGGGACCATCTAAATGTTTGTGGGCGTCATAGAAGCGATTTAACGCAGATATTCTGGTGATTTTTATCAACACCCATCCAGCCAAATGCCCCAGCAAACCCCAACGGGAAAGTCCACTGGCTTGCGCCATTTCTTTTGCACTGACCAAACTCATGAGTCACGAAATTTAGAGGCAAAGATACAAAAGGAACGGGCACTCGTGTTAAGCTACCACTAACTGTACAGTTTCTTTGCCGCGCTGCTCCAAAAGAATCTCTTTATCTTTCTGAAGTTCCAAAATTGAGGGCTCATCAAAATGACGCACCGTATATAGGGATACATCAAATACGGCGGTCACCTTATATTTTTGCTCCAATACTTCCAACAATTCTTCTAAACGCTTAAACCGGTTGTCTACACATACCGAGAAACTGATGGCTGAGTTTTGAATCAGTTCCACTTTGATGTTGTATTGGTGAAAAAGCCTGAAGAGTTCACTCATGGAGTTCTCTACAATAAAGGAGAAATCTCGGGAAAAGAGTTTTAGAAGTACTTGTTCTTTCTTTACAATGAAGCAAGGCACCATAGGCGTAATGCCCTCCCCTTCGGAAACTGTGGTACCTGGCGCATGCGGGTCAATAAATGACTTAACGTGCAAGGGGATCAATTTTCCTTGAAGTGGTTGAAGTGTTTTGGGGTGAATGACTGAAGCACCGTAAAAGGCAAGCTCAATAGCTTCTCTGTAGGAAATATGGTGCAAAAGTTCAGCGTTTTCAAAATATCTGGGATCTGCATTGAGTACGCCAGGTACGTCTTTCCAGATGGTCACCGACTCAGCGTCCATACAATAGGCCAATATAGCCGCCGTATAATCTGAACCTTCTCGACCCAAAGTGGTGGTGAAATGATTTTCATCGGACCCTAAAAATCCTTGGGTGATGTAAAAAGGACCCTTAGTGAGTTTGGCGCTTACAGCCGAGGCTGTTTGCTCCCAGTCGACCTGAGCATCTCTGTAGTGATTGTCCGTCTTGATCAATCCACGTACATCAAACCATTGATTATCCAACCCTTGGGTGTTCAGATACTCACTGAGTATCGTCGACGAAAGCAATTCCCCATAACCGACGATCTGGTCGTACACAAAATTGTATTTGGGTGACTTGTTGCGTTTAAAAAAATCTTCGATTTCTAAAAATAGTTGTGCCACCTTTTGATAAACCGGATGTTGGGCATCGGGAAACAATTCAATAACTACGTCCATATGGTAGCGGCGAATCCCCTCAAGTGATCCCGTAATCCCGTATGGATGGGCCATATAGATCCCCACCAATTCCTCCATAGCATTGGTGGTCTTACCCATAGCAGAAACAACCACTAGAGTCTGGTCATGACCAATTTCTCTTAATACATGTGCGACATTGCGCACACCAGCAGCATCTTTTACCGACGCTCCTCCAAATTTAAATACCCTCATGATTGATGTGGAAAAAAGTGAATTCCCTCTGTGCTGAGCTGAACCACATGCCAGTCTCTGAGCACTTTGGCTCCTTTTGATTCATAAAAATCGATGGCTGATTGGTTCCAGCTAAGCACTTCCCACGAAATACGGGCTACACCTTGTTGTGCCCCGTACCGTACCACAGCGCTTAACAAAGCACTTCCCAATCCCAAGCCGCGTTTTGATTCCTTAACAATTAAATCCTCTAGATGTAGCGACTTACCCTTCCAGGTCGAATATCTGGGATATACTAAAGCCATACCTGCAATACCATCTTCAGTCTCTGCAACAAAACAGTGAAACCTCGGGGTCTCGGAACCAAACCCATCTTCGATCAGTTGTTCAAGGGTCAAGGTGACTGCATCTGGTTCACGCTCAAAAACAGCCAGCTCCACGATCAGCGCATGTACCGCAGGCATGTCTTGAACAACAGCAGGTCGGATAGAATAAGACATATTGTTATAAATAAAACACAAAGTTAAATATTTTTATTTGGTCTCAAAAAAAACTCCGCTTCAATGGCGGAGTTTCACAAATTCAATCACAAGCGTCATTATTGCAACACTTGCTTGAAGTCTGAAAAGGAAATTTGACCATTAAACAGACTGCACCAGTGGTTTAACTGCTGTTCTATGCCTTGTGTCGGGAATCCTAGCGCAATGGCATATCGTTGAAGCAGTCTGCGCTCAACATCGTCCATTCTTCCATCGATATGACCCATTCTGAGTAAAGCGTACATGCGCTCTAAACGTTCCTCAGCGTCAATTACTGGAGTGACCACCGCTGAACCAGCACGCTCTTGTAGGCGCAACTGTTCCTCTTGGTTCCAGCCCATACGCTGGGCAATTCGGTTCAATAAGGCTTGTTCTTGTTCACTGATTTGACCATCGACCTGAGCGATACGCACAAGGGACAAGTACAGGTTTTCATTGTTTTCAGATGAAGCAGAAGGATATAATTGTGCAATCGACATAAATCATATTTTAAAGCACAAAGATAATGCATTGGCTACTTGTCCCCCAATAGAGATGGACTATCTTTGCGCAAAATTTCATCCTTGTCAGAATTTTTGTTGCGCACGTACCTAGAAAATGCCCCCCACCTCATCGAGTTGGAGCAGGCACTGGCGCATCCTAATTCACCAGGTGAATCCATCAAAAAGACCCTTACCGGATGGGAAGGTTCTGTTGGCGCTTTGGTCTTGGGCCGACTGTTTCAAAAAAAAAATCGACCTATTTTATGGGTGCTGCGGGATCAAGAATCTGCGGCTTACGCCTACAATGATTTACAATTGTCTTTGGGCCCAGATCAAGTGCTCTACTATCCGGGGAGTTACAGGAAACCATACCAAATTGAAGATACCGCCAATGCCAATGTGCTCTTGAGAACTGAGGTGTTAAAAAAGTTAAAAACGACTAAATACCCTGTTGTTGTTACTTATACGGCGGCACTATTAGAACAGGTAGTCGGAGAAAAATCAATGACTGAACAGACATTAAAACTGTCGGTTGGAGATAAGGTGTCATTGGACTTTATCAATGAAACCCTCTTCGAATACCATTTTCAACGGGTGGATTTTGTGGCGGAACCCGGCACATTTTCCGTACGTGGAGGGATTATCGATGTGTTCTCTTATGCCCACGAAGATCCATACCGAATTGAGTTTTTTGGTGATGAGGTAGAAAGCATTCGAACCTTTGACCTTCAGACCCAATGGTCAAAAAACCAGGTAAACTCCATGGAAATCATGGGAGATATCGATGATAAAAGTCTGGACATTCCGCGTGTTTCCTTTCTGAAGCATTGGCCCGCACATACCCTGCTGATCACCGAAAATCAAGACCTGATCGCACGTGATTTATCGGATTTATACCGACAAGCTGAACAAGTCTACACCAGTCATTTAGGACGTGGGGTAGCCCAACTTCCGCCACATACCTTGTTGATCAGTGGGGAAGAACTGATCAAAGAATGGTCCACCTTGGACCAAATAGATGTGGTGGGACAAGTCTCCGATAAAAAGCCTGATTTTGTTTGGTCCACCAAACCTCAACCCGCTTTTCACAAGAAGTTTGATCTCTTAGTAGCTGACTTGCATCAAAAGCAAAGGGATGGTCTACACACCGTAATTGCTTGCGCTACAGAACAACAGGCCCACAGGATGCGCGATATATGGGCGCAAATCGATCCAGAGGCAACATTTACGGCAGAGGTCATGACCTTGAGTCAAGGTTTTATCAGCCCAGAATTAAATTTAGTCCTCTATACGGACCACCAAATTTTTGAACGGTACCATAAATTTAAGCTCAAGTCACACAACACCAAAAAGGCCGCTGAGGCACTGAACGCACTCAATAAATGGGAAATTGGTGATTATGTGACCCATATGGACCACGGAATTGGGAAATACGCAGGACTTCAGCGCATCGAGGTAGAGGGGCGCATGCAGGAGGCGATTAAACTTATCTATGGAGATCGAGACATCCTCTATGTATCCATCCACGCATTGCACAAAATATCGAAGTACAATGGCAAGGAGGGCGCTGAACCCAAACTGTATAAACTGGGCTCGCCTGCATGGAAGGCTGTCAAAGAAAAAACGAAGGCCCGAGTTAAAAAAATTGCCTTTGACCTAATTCAAACCTACGCGAAAAGAAAACTGAAAAAAGGGTTTCAATACGGTCCCGACTCCTATCTGCAGTACGAACTGGAAGCGTCATTTTTATACGAAGACACCCCAGATCAAAGCAAAGCTACCGCCGATGTAAAACAAGATATGGAAAGTGAACGACCGATGGATCGTCTGATCTGCGGTGATGTGGGTTTTGGAAAAACAGAAGTAGCTATTCGCGCTGCATTTAAGGCGGCTGATAACGGAAAGCAAGTAGCCGTATTAGTACCCACGACCATACTCGCCTACCAACACTATAAATCATTCAGTCAACGGATGGCTGATCTGCCTATTGAGATTGAATACCTGAATAGGTTCAGAAGCGCCAAAGAGAAAAAGGATATCCTGGAACGACTCGAACGAGGTCAAATCGATGTACTTATTGGAACGCACCTAATAGTGGGACCTCAAATCAAATACAAAGATTTGGGTTTGCTGATCGTGGACGAAGAACAAAAATTTGGTGTATCTGTTAAAGATAAGTTGAAGTCATTGAAGGAGAATATCGATGTGCTCACACTCACAGCGACTCCAATCCCTAGAACCTTGCAGTTCAGTCTGATGGCCGCTAGAGATCTTTCGGTGATTCAAACTCCCCCTCCCAATCGATACCCCATTGAAAGCGAATTAATTCGCTTCGATGAAGGAAAAATACGCGATGCTGTCGCTTATGAAATCAGTCGTGGCGGACAAGTGTTTTTTATCCACAACCGCATAGAAAACATCAAGGAAGTAGCGGGTATGATACAGCGATTGGTACCTGACTCGCGCATCACCATCGCTCATGGTCAAATGGAAGGACACCAGCTGGAAGAACAAATGATCGCTTTTATGCAAGGCGACTACGATGTGCTGGTTTCTACCTCAATCATCGAAAGTGGTTTGGATGTATCCAACGCCAATACGATGTTGATCAATAACGCACAGAATTTTGGTCTGAGTGATTTACACCAAATGAGGGGTCGTGTGGGCAGAAGCAACAAGAAAGCCTTCTGTTATTTCATCACCCCACCCGAAATAGCCATGACCGAAGTTGCGCGCAAAAGACTAGAAGCCTTAACTCAATTCACCGCATTGGGCAGTGGATTTCACATAGCGATGAAAGACCTTGAAATCAGGGGCGCAGGGGATTTATTAGGGGGAGAACAAAGCGGATTTATCAATGATATCGGTTTTGACACCTATCAAAAAATCATGCAAGAAGCGATCGAAGAGCTCAAGGAAAATAGCTTTGCTGAACTGTTTAAAGACGAGCCAAAAACCAAAAAAAATTGGGGCATCAGTGAAATACAAATAGACACTGACCTCGAATTGCGTTTTACCGAAGACTACATCAACAGCACCACTGAACGCCTGGCCATGTATGCTGAATTGGCTGCCATTGAAAATTTGGCCGACCTGAATACATTTGAAAGTCAATTAATTGATCGTTTTGGAGCGATGCCGGGGGTGGCCAAATCCTTGCTGCAATCAGTCGCACTAAAAATCAGGGTGATGCCTCTAGGGATTGAAAAAATAGTACTGAAGCAAGGAAAGATGTGGTGCTATTTTGTAGGTGATCCACAATCTCCTTTTTATCAATCAGATCAATTCCACAGTTTATTAAACCTGGTGGCGGCTAGACCTGGGCTTTGTGTGTTTAAAGAAAAAGACACCAGAAACGGCAAGCGTTTAATGATCGTCTTTGATTCGATCAAGAGTGCAGCCAAAGCATACCAGGCCATCGATCAACTTTTAGCTACAGCTCCTTAAGGTTTTTGATCGTTTTAAAGGCTACATCCACATGTTGGTCATCGACGATGATGGTGAATTCGTTTGTGGTAGAAATCACTTCATAGAGCACAATCCCTTCCCAGGCCAATCGTTGGAATATAAAATAGTAAATTCCAGGCACTGACACGTTTTCCGAGGGAAGCTTTACTGTAATCGAAGATAAATTACTGGCTTTTTGTGTACACTTTTCAGCGGCAAATAATTGCTCAATTACTGGATCTAAAATACTGCTCACCACGATATTAAGCTCGTTTACTCCTCGAGAGGAAGTATAAAAAACTTCCTTATTCTTGTTGACTTCTTTGAGTAAAACTGTCTGGTTCTCAAGAATGGTCTCAGAAACTAAAAAAGTAAAATCAGTGAGTGAAGAACGGACAGTGATCTCTCCGATTTCTTTTAACACCTTGACAATTTTATGGGTGGCGCGAAACTCCAAATCATCGGAGAGTCGTTTAAGTGCCATGACGATTGCGCCATTGCGAATATCCTTACCCAATGCCTCTTCAATCTCTGGCCTGATATACCGAGAAAGCGAAGTTAAATTGATAATGCCTTGAGAAAGTGCACTTTGCAAGAAAGGCTTCTTTTTGATGTAATTTTCTACAACAGAAGAAATCGTTTTCATGATTGTTAAAGTTTTGGTAAAAATAACTAATTGTTACAAATTAAACAAATATAATCAGAAAAACAAAAAGGCGTCCTCCACATGATCTATGGCTACTGATGTGCCGACCAAGGAAATTCCAACAATGTCAAACCTCAAAACCTCGTCTATTTGATGCAAACACGCATAAAAGTTAGCAGCTCTGATTATATGCCGTTGCTTTACTTTAGTGACACTGCTGAGTGGATCGATGAGAATTGCCCCCTTTCTGGTGCGCACTTCCACAAATACCAAACAGCCATATCCGCGAACAATCAAATCAATTTCTGCGTGGTGGTGTCGGTAATTGCGCGCTACTATGGTGTAACCACAGGCGCATAAATGGCGAGCCGCTAGATCTTCACCCCATTGACCAAGATATTGCGTAGACATGACTACACAAGATAACTCATGCGCTTAAAGGGAGGTATACTATACGTTTAGCGGGAGAAAAGAAACTATAAGGGGCGATCTACTACGTAGTTAACCATCTCATATAAAGACTTCTTCGCAGGAGAATCCGGGTAATCAGCGATTAAGGACAAGGCCTCATCTCGATAGGTGTGCATGCGCTTAATGGCGTAATCCATGCCCCCTTTTTCTTTAACCCAAGCGATGAGTTCTCGCACTTTCTTGCGGTCAGTATTGTGTTTTTTTACCACACCCAACATCCACTTGCGCTCCGCTAAAGTCGCGCGTTCCATAGCGTAAATAAGTGGCAAAGTCATCTTTTGTTCTTTAATGTCGATCCCAGTGGGCTTACCTATTTGGGACTTCCCGTAATCAAACAGGTCATCTTTGATCTGAAAGGCCATCCCACATGCCTCACCAAAATCACTAAAACGCTGAACTTCTTCAGCTGATGCTCCTACGGAAGCAGCGCCTAAAGCACAACAAGCCGTAATTAAAGAGGCTGTTTTTTGGCGGATTATGGATAAATAAACAGCTTCTGTAATATCTAACTTTTTGGCTTTTTCAATTTGAAGCAGCTCTCCCTGGCTCATTTCGCGCACAGCTACTGAAATCAACTCAAGTAGATCAAAATCTTTGTGCTCTATGCAGAGCAACATACCTTTGGAGAGCAAATAGTCCCCCACCAACACAGCAATTTTATTTTTCCATACCGCATTAATGGAAAAAAAACCACGACGCTTATCGCTGTCATCCACCACATCGTCGTGTACTAAACTAGCGGTATGAATCAGTTCAATAACTGAAGCACCTCGATAGGTACGGTCTTGCACCTCACCCTGACCCGCCAATTTCGCACATAGAAAAACAAACATGGGCCTCATCTGTTTTCCTTTGCGCGTAACGATATAGTAGGTAATTCTATTTAGCAAGGGCACCTGAGAAGCCATCGAATCATAGAACTTCTTTTCGAAAAGTTCCATTTCGGCTTCGATGGGTTGCTTGATCCGTTGAACGGTGCTCATAAGATTTTAGGGTTGGGGTTAAAATTAAGGATTAAAGCGCATTTTACTTGGGAAAAGAGCAAAAAAAACCGCTCATAAAGAGCGGTTCATTTTTAGTTCAAAACATATTAGGCCAGCATGGTAACTGGGTGTTCTAAATAAGTCTGTAAGGTTTGTAAGAACTGAGCACCTGTTGCTCCGTCAACTGTTCTATGATCACAAGCTAATGTCAACTTCATGGTGTGTCCCACAACAATTTGACCTTTTTTAACCACAGGTTTTTCCACAATCGCTCCGACAGAAAGTATGGCAGAGTTAGGTTGATTGATGATGGAGGTAAACTCTTGAATACCAAACATACCCAAGTTGGATACGGTAAACGTGCTTCCATCCATTTCTTGCGGGGTCAATTTTTTAGATCGAGCCTTACCGGCCAAATCTTTGACTGCTCCACCGATCTGGGTTAAGCCCAGACGGTCAGCAAAAGGAATAACTGGAACCACCAGTCCGTCTTCCACGGCGACGGCAACACCCATATGTACATGTTGGTGGTAGATGGTTTGTTCGTCTTGCCAGCTGGTATTTACTTGAGGATGCTTGGTCAACGCCATAGCTGTAGCCTTTAACACCATATCGTTAAACGATACCTTTGTATCGGGCATGGTGTTGATCTGGGCTCTAGAAGCCATCGCTTCTTCCATATCAACCTCAATAGTTAAGTAGTAATGAGGAGCAGTAAATTTAGAGGCAGATAAACGTTTAGCAATTACCTTGCGCATCTGTGAGTTTTTCACACCTTCACTGTGGACGGCACCTGAAGCGGACGCTGAAACGCTGGCCTGAGGAGCTGCAGCAGCAGAAGGGGTAAATCGTTCGATATCAGCTTTGATAATTCTTCCAAACTCGCCAGAACCCTGAACTAAGGATAGATCAATGCCTTTGTCGGCAGCCATTTTCTTGGCCAAAGGTGAGGCAAGTATTCTAGAACCAGCTGCAGCTGATGCAACCGCTACTGGAGCAGATGCTGTGGCAGGTGCTGCTACAGCTGCAGGCTCAGACGAGGCAACAACTGGAGTTGATGCTGAGGCTGGAGCGCCAGAAAGCAAGGCCGATACATCTGTTCCTTGTGGCCCTATAATGGCCAATACACTGTCCACAGGGGCGGATTCGCCGGCTTGAAGACCGATATGCAAAAGGGTCCCTGCGTAAAAAGATTCAAATTCCATGGTGGCTTTGTCTGTTTCGATCTCGGCCAACATATCTCCTTCTTTTACAGAGTCTCCTACTTTTTTCAGCCAGGTCGCCACTGTACCCACCTCCATGGTATCGCTCAAACGCGGCATGGTGATCACCTGAACCCCTTGAGGCACAGCTGCAGGAGCTGATGCGGGTGTTGGTTGTACTGTTTCAGCCAGAGGAGCAGATGCCGCCTGTGTGGCAGCCGGCGCTCCTGAAAGGTAGGCGCTGATGTCTTCTCCTGGCGCACCAATGATGGCCAAAAGAGCATCTACAGGTGCGGTTTTCCCCGCCTCGATGCCGATGTGCAACAGAGTCCCTGCGTTAAATGATTCAAATTCCATGGTGGCTTTGTCGGTTTCGATTTCCGCCAAAATATCACCCTCCTTCACTGTATCCCCCACTTTTTTCAACCAAGAGGCTACTGTTCCCTCTTCCATGGTATCGCTCAATCGGGGCATATTAATTACTACGGCCATCTGCTATAATTTATGAGGAATAAATGGATAGTTTTCTTGTTCATACACCATGTCGTACATCTGTTGTACCGGTGGGTATGGAGATTCTTCAGCAAAACGCTCGCACTGCTCGACCAAATCTTTAACTCGTAAATCAATAGCCTCAATCTCAGCTGCTGTAGCGTACTTGTTTTTCTTGATGATGTCCAATACTTGGGTGATTGGATCTATTTTTTTGTATTCTTCTACCTCTTCCTTGGTTCTGTAGTGCTGGGCATCAGACATGGAGTGACCTCTATATCGGTATGTTTTCATCTCCAAGAAGGTAGGTCCTTCTCCTTTTCTAGCGCGTTGAATCGCTTTGTCTACCTCTTTGGCCACCTCAACAGGATTCATCCCATCTACGGGTCCGCAGGGCATTTCATAACCCAACCCTAATTTCCAAATATCCGTGGTGTACGATGTTCTGGCTACGGAAGTACCCATCGCATATCCGTTGTTTTCACAGATAAAAACTACTGGGAGCTTCCACAACATCGCTAGGTTAAACGTTTCGTGTAAAGAACCTTGGCGCACAGCACCGTCACCCATATAGCAAAGTGTCACCCCTTTACGACCAAAATATTTATCCGCAAAGGCGATTCCAGCTCCTAGAGGAATTTGCCCCCCTACGATTCCGTGTCCTCCATAAAATCCGTGTTCTTTGGAAAAAATGTGCATCGAACCACCCATACCTTTAGAGGTACCGGTCACTTTTCCGTACAGCTCTGCCATGACTGCTTTGGGATCAACCCCCATACCAATAGGCTGTACGTGGTTTCTGTAAGCAGTGATCATTTTATCGTGCTCAAGATCCATGGCGTGTAAAGAACCTGCCAAAACTGCTTCTTGACCGTTGTATAAATGCAGGAATCCCCTTACTTTTTGTTGAATGTACACAGCGGCGAGCTTGTCCTCAAACCTTCTCCAAAACTGCATGTCTTCATACCACTTCAGGTAAACCTCTTTTGTAATCTTTTTCATAGGGAATCTGGATTGCTTCTGTCGTTTCTGGGCGTCAAAAATACGCATTAAATTTTTTTCCCAATCAAAAAAAGAAGCAAATAGACAGATAATTATCCCTACAAACCAGCACCAGACCCTAGCGAAGAAAGATCAAAAGAGACCGAAAACCTCAAGGTGTTTTCCAAGGGGTTGCGCACCTGGGCAGTAGATATTAGATAAGCCAGATCAATTTGGGCATTTTTCAAACCAAACCCAGCGCCCAGGGTGACGTATTTTCTGAAACCCTTATCTCTATGCTCACTCAGGTAACCGGCCCTCATGGCCAGCTTTTGGAATACGACATACTCCAAACCAGTAGACCAAACCACCTCTTTTAGCTCCTCAGCTATGCCCCCAGGGGCGTCTCCAAAGGAACGCAATGCTCCCGAGAAGAAATCTATATCTTGATAGAGACTCAAATCCGTACCATCGACAAAACCATCGTCGTTTAGATCTTTTGGCGTGGGTACCATCAATTTGTTTAGCTCAAATACCCAGGAGAGTCGACTGTCTGGTCCGTAGTCCCAATCATAACCGATACCCACCCCGAGGTTGGTGGGAATAAACAGGGATTCGCCGGTAGAATCATAGGCTATTTTAGGCCCCAGGTTGGACAAATTAAATCCCCAAATCCAACGCCCGTCATGCCCTTGTTTCGGCAACCACGGACCTTGTCTGTACGCGGAAATATCTACAGCAAAAGTCTGGGCTGCACGGGTATCTACTTGGGTTGACTGAGGTATCTTGAGGTTAGAACGCACATATCTACCCCCTACAGACATACTAAAAAACGGGCTCAACTGCAGGGCATAGGCACCCTCTACGGCAATTTCATTGGGTTTGGCCAATGCGCCCGGATCAGAGGCAAACTGCCTCAATTCAATCTCACCCAGGGTAAAATAGCGCAATCCCAAAGAAAAAGCAGATCGATCATCGATGCGTTTGGCATACACGCCACTCAACAAATTGATGTCCGTTATCACGCTTTCCAGGTAAGGGGTGTAGCCCACACCTATTTGCTGTTCCCAAGGCACGAAAGCCAGTTTAGCTGGATTCCAGCGGATCGAATAGACGTCTGGCGCAGTCACAATACCCGCATCCCCCATCCCCGATGCGCGGGCGTCTGAAGGGATCGTCAGGAAAGGCACCGCTGGGTTGATGATGCGGTCGTTAAAATTTTGGGCAAATGCACCTGCACTGATCAACAGTGCCATGGCCAATAAATTTCTCATGAACAGGATTTGGGCTACACAAAAAACGGAAAATTCACCCATCTATTGTGCAGAAATCTGGAATATTACCAAAACAACAAAATAAAACGCTTCGGTCAGCGTTGATCTAAAAAAAGAAAGGCAGTCCTTATATTATACCCCTGGAATGCTATATTTGTACCACTAATCACTTTTGTAATGATGCATACCAGACGTGCGGTTTTTTTAGCGGCAACTTGCTCAGCACTATTGGCCTTGGGAAGCTGTAAGAACAGCGCCTCCAAAAACGAATCAAGAGCTACTGGATGGAGTTTAAACGACAAAAACAGTCCTTTGAGCCAACCCAAAAGTAGCCAAGCGCAAAAAACTGGACCTGGATTGGTCTTTATCGAAGGGGGGTCCTTTGTAAAGGGACGTGTTCAAGACGATATCATGCGCGACTGGAACAATACCCCTACCCAACAACACGTCCAGTCTTTTTACATGGACGAAACAGAGGTAACCAACGCCATGTACCTGGAGTTTTTAGAGTATATCAAAGCTGTTTACCCACCTTCTAACCCTAAATATGACGGTATTTACCAAAGCGCCTTACCCGACACCTTGGTGTGGCGCAACCGACTTTCTTACAATGAGGATTTGGTAGAAAACTACTTGAGACATCCCGCCTTTGCGGATTTCCCAGTCGTAGGTGTGAGCTGGTTACAAGCACAGAGATTTGCCCAGTGGAGAACCAATCGTGTGAATGAATTACTCTTGGAAGAAAATGGCTTCCTGGAAAAAGACGCCAGATTTAAACCTCTGGAAAATGAGATGGTGGCCTTTGACACAGAGGCCTATTTAAAAAATCCAAATGCAGCGTATGGAGGTGCTATTGATTCTTTGGCCAGAAGAGCCTCCAGAGATACCATCCCTTCTTTTGCCAAATTAAGCGATGGCGTTTTGTTACCCGCTTATCGACTACCCACGGAGACAGAATGGGAATACGCCGCTCAAGCCCCTGGCAGTCAGCGCGAATTCAACAATTATAAAGGAAGAAAGAAATTTCCCTGGGAGGGAAATCAAACTAGAGATACGGACCGCAGAGTATTGGGCGATCAGCTGGCCAACTTCAAAAAAGGCAAAGGTGACTACGGCGGTATTGCCGGTTGGTCAGAAGATGGTGGCTCTGTCACCACACCTGTGAAAATGCATCCAGCCAATGATTTTGGCCTTTACGGTATGGGAGGCAACGTAGCTGAATGGGTGGCTGACGTGTACCGACCCATCATCGACAGCGATTACAGCGACTTCAATTATTACCGAGGTAATGTATTCCAAAAAGCAGCTATCGGTAAGGATGGAAAAGTGGCTGTGCTCCAGGAAGGAATCGAATTTGACACACTTCCCAACGGCAAATTATCGGTAAAGAGATTACCTGGCGAAGTAGTCAAAGTACCTGTAGGTAATGAAGATACCTTTATGCGCTTCAATTATTCAGAAAGCGACAACAGAAACTTTAATGACGGTGATTTGGCCTCCTCCAGAGGATACAACCGCTACAACGAAGAAAACACCGACAAAAACCGCATGTACAACGCGCCCAAACCTTTGGTCGCCCGCGACAGCACCGGTGGGTTGATTTTGGAATACGACAAATCCAATAACCGAAGCTCCATGATTACCAACGATGTGCGCGTCTACAAAGGCGCCTCGTGGAAAGATCGAGCTTACTGGCTGGATCCTGCTCAAAGAAGGTATATGCCAGAGTATATGTCTACTGATTTTATCGGGTTTAGATGCGCTATGTCTTATTTAGGCAGCAAACCTAAGTCCCTGAACCGTACCCCAAAAAGCAAAACGGCCAAAAAGTGAATTTTACGTCCTTAGAAGAGCTATACGCCTCCTTTTTAAAACACCCTAGTGTTTGTACCGACAGCCGTAAAATCACTCCCAATTGCTTGTTTTTTGCCTTATCAGGCCCAAATTTTGATGGGAACTCATTTGCCTCAGCAGCCTTGGAAGCAGGAGCAGCTTTCTCCATCATCGACAAACCCGACTTTTATATCGACGGACAAACCCTGTTAGTGCCCGATGTACTGACCGCGATTCAGGATCTGGCCAAACACCACAGAAACCACCTGAACATCCCCATTATTTCCCTTACCGGAAGCAATGGAAAAACAACTACCAAGGAATTGATCGCTGCTGTTTTGGCACAAAAATTCAAAGTAGTAGCCACCCAAGGAAACCTGAACAACCACATAGGAGTACCCCTCACCCTGCTCTCTATGAGTACAGACACAGAAGTTGGGGTGGTAGAAATGGGCGCCAACCATCAAGGAGAAATCAAGATGCTTTGCGATATAGCGCAACCCAATTTCGGATACATCACCAACTTTGGCAAGGCCCACTTGGAAGGATTTGGAGGTGTTGAAGGAGTCATCAAAGGCAAATCAGAGCTCTACCAGTCCATCACGGAACGCCATGAGCATATTTTCTATCGCGCAGAGGACCCTATTCAAGAGGAAAAACTAGCTAGCTACGCCAACAAAACCTCTATTGATCCAGGGCAATTTCCCGAGATTGAATTGAGTCGAAAAGAACCCACCTTGGTGCTGAGCTGGTCTGGATTGTCAATCAAAACTCAGTTATTTGGTGATTATAATTTTATCAACCTTTGCGCCGCCATCAGAATCGGAACTTATTTTGGTGTACCCATACAAAAAATTGCCGAGGCCCTGAGCATCTACACACCGAATAACAATAGATCTCAAACGCTTAAAAGGGATCAATACACCTTGGTACTGGATGCTTACAACGCCAATCCAAGCAGTATGTCAGCCGCACTAAAACACCTCTCTCAAATCGAAGCCCCGAAAAAAACAGCCATTCTTGGCGATATGTTTGAATTGGGTTCCTCAGCTGCAGAGGAACACCAACACATAGCAGAGTTGGCGACCTCGATCGGGATCGATCAAGTGATCTTAGTGGGCAATCACTTTGCAGCAACAAACACCTCCGCCAAAACATTTAGCGATATTGAGCAACTCAAAATAGCACTTGCTGACATGGATCTTTCGAACCATTGGGTGCTCATCAAAGGATCCAGAGGTATGGCACTGGAACGTTTACTCGAGGTTATTTAGCTCTCCAGGCAAACCTTTGCTTGTCTATGGTGTAAATAATGATACGTTTGTCTCGCTCTGATTTATGGGACTCAATAAGATCCTGTTCGATTTTAAATACCGTTTTCAATTTATAATTCAGCTCGCTGATCACCAGGTTTTTAGTGCGCATATTGTGCGAATAATTGTGTTCTGGGTTTTCAATCAACTTCATCAAAGAACTGGTCTCAACCCCTGATTCTGCAGCCAACAAGCATTCGAGCACTTCTACTTGTACTTGGTCAAGTTTATAAAAAACTCGCTTGTACACGAGACCATCGTTTCTGAGCAAAGCACTATTGGCCATGGATTTGGTTCTTTTGTACACCCTATATCCAATGAATCCAAATAAAACTACGGGCAAAACCATCAAAAGCCAAGGCCAATGGTTCTTTTTATAAAAAGGGTACTCCTCAATAACGGGGCCGAAAAACTCATCTTCTAATCGAGTCTCTAAAAAATGCATGTTGACATTATTGGCATTCATCAACAAGTAAAAGGTACCGTTGTGGAACTTGCTGATTCCTTTGCCGAGAATCTTTTTGTGAATAGTGTTTTGACGATATTTACGAACTTTATTGTTAAAAGGGTCAAACACATATAAAAAAGGGTCGCTTTGCAGGATTAACTTGTCCTGATACATCATGTAGAAATTCTCTTCCATGGAATGGATATCCATCTGAATTTCCCCCAGATTTTCCCAAACCATTTTATCCAAGTCATACTGCCAAACGTCGTCTGTATTGACATCAGTGACTAAGTCCCTTTGATCAAGTGTATTACCTCCAAAAACAATTACTTTATTTCCATTATACACAATACGATTATCCTTGGTCCCTTCCGGTATCTCCTGCGTATTAATTGGAGGCACTACGTCCCACTCCCTTATATCAGTATCGTACTTGGTGAAGAAATTACGGTTCGACCAAAATCCATAACCCCCGTATCTGTAGATGTGATTATTGTGAACAAATTGTGTGGAATTTATCTGCATTCTATGCTCAAACGATCGATCGATGCGCTGCAAACTATCGTTTTGTAACTTCCAAACATAGCCCCCTAAACTCTTGGTAAAATAGATGCCATCAGACAACACCTCCATTTTATCAAATCTAAAACCATCCTCAACTCCTCTGTAAAAGGGACGTCGCTTAAACTCTATTTGTTCCGCGGAACTTACATAGATACTATTTTTAGTAAAAACGTACACACTGTCTTTATAAATAGCCATATCCATGATTTCATCGGAGGGAAACTGTGCATAGAGTGAGTAGGTTGCCAGGTAAGCCAAAAACAGTATTCTCTTCATAGTGCAACTTGTTTGAACTAGTATTAATATCGCGCAACTAAATATACAAAAACTGGATACTATTGTACCCATAGGAAACTACTCACTGAAATAAAATAGGTATCTTAGAAAAAAAGTCATGAAACAAGCCTTATTATTACTCGCATTTTTGGCTGTCACCGGGACATCTACAGGTCAATCCAACACACAGGATCCTGTCAGAGACACCATTGCACTGAAAGAAGTCAAGGTGACCAAGGTGAAAAAGAAAAAAGTAAAAGCGAACGCCTATATAGATGTTAACGCCAGCAGCCTTTTTCAAGCCATCAGAGCACATATGGGCAATGCGCGACTCGTAAATAACAAAGTAATTTTATTGGCTGATCGAAGATATGCACCTACCACAGGTTCCCCTTACGCTATTTGGGTAGTCGATGGAGCTATTATCGGTGAAGAACTCCCCGCGCTTGACTTTAACAGCATCACAAAAGTTCGGGTACTTAAAACCATTATAGAAACAGAACCTTATGGATTTAGAGGTGCCTCAGGTGTCATCGAAATAACTACCTCTAGAGAACACTAATTTACTGTATAATCACGCTGAATATAAGTGAGTACAGCTGAGCAGCACCAACAAAAAAAGCCACCCGAATGGATGGCTTTGTTACTGTGGGCCCTACTGGGTTCGAACCAGTGACCCCCTGCTTGTAAGGCAGGTGCTCTGAACCAGCTGAGCTAAGAGCCCGAATGCTTTTCCTGACCGGAGAAGCGAGTGCAAATATAAGATAGATTTTGTGATGCCAAAAGAAAAAGCAAAAAATATTACACGACTTCTGCAACGACAAAGGTACTTCCACCCACATAAATCAAATCTTCGGTAGCTGCCTGAGTTTTTGCAGCTTCAAAGGCTTGATTTACAGAGCTGTACGCTGATCCGTGCAGTCCGTGTAATTGAGCAATGTCCTGAAGTAATGCTACTGGAAGTGCACGCATCATCTGTGGCGCACAAAAATAATAATGGGCTGTCTTGGGGAATAGCGGCAAAACAGCGGACAAATCTTTGTCTTTGACAAATCCAAGTACTAGATGTAATCGCCTGTATGGGGTGGCCTGTAGCTGCTGAAGCGTTAAAGTTAATCCATCCACATTGTGGGCTGTATCTGCGATACAAGTTGGATGAGTGGACAGCACTTGCCAGCGACCTTGAAATCCAGTTAATGTCTGTACTTGACTTAATCCAGCACGAACATGTTCTTCGGTGATTCCCCATGCCTTGGCTAAATGTTTGAGGACGCTCAATACACCTTGGATATTTTTCTTTTGGTAGCTACCCTGGAGATCACAGGGGTAATCTGGATGCATTTGCTGATCCGCAAAAACGATCGCAACACCGGCCTGTTTGGCACAACTTAAAAAAACATTTTTTACTTCATCTTGAGTCTGTGAGATCACTACAGGAACACCCGGCTTGATGATTCCGGCTTTTTCAGATGCGATCTCAACCAGGGTATGGCCTAGTAAATCCATATGATCCCAACCTATGTTGGTAATCAACGAAATCTCCGGAATAATGATGTTGGTGGCATCTAGTCTACCGCCTAAACCAACTTCAATCACGGCGATATCTACCTGCTGTTGAGCAAAATAATCCAAAGCCATTCCTACGGTCAGCTCAAAAAAAGACAACTGGTTAGCCTCAATAAAATCCTTGTTTTGGGCGATAAAATCAACAACGAATGATTCTGGAGCCATGCGGCCG
>JALQVG010000051.1 GCA_023260435.1 Flavobacteriaceae bacterium
TAGGCAGACTTCCAGAATCTTCTGCGGCACAAACGCACATACCAGTTGCTCAAGTGCTCTTGAACAAAATCACTGATCGCGCGTGCAGCGCGCGTAGGCTCGTATTCGCCATAGGCTTGATCTACGGTCTGTACCAAAGAATGCAATTCAGAAAGGATCCATCGGTCAATTTCTGGACGTTCCCCTACCGGGATCTGATCCTCTTGGTTGGTCCACTGATCTACATTGGCATACAAGGCCAAAAATGAGTACGTATTGTACAACGTGCCAAAGAACTTGCGCTTCACCTCTGCCACTCCTTCAGGATCGAACTTGAGGTTGTCCCATGGATTAGCGTTAGCAATCATATACCATCTAGTCGCGTCTGGTCCGTGCTCGTTGATTATCTCAAATGGGTCGATCGCATTGCCCAAACGCTTGGACATTTTCTTTCCGTCTTTGTCCAGCACCATGCCATTAGACACGACGTTTTTGTAGGCTACACTGTCAAAAACCATGGTGGCAATCGCGTGTAACGTATAAAACCAACCCCTGGTTTGGTCTACGCCTTCCGCGATGAAATCCGCTGGGAATTGATCGTTGTTGTCGATTAACTCTTTGTTTTCAAAAGGATAGTGCCACTGAGCATAGGGCATAGAGCCTGAATCAAACCAAACATCGATCAAGTCGGACTCACGGTACATCGGACGTCCATCGGGGGCAGCCAAGACTATTTGATCCACAAAGTTTTTGTGTAGATCTAGTTTAGCGTAGTTCTCCTCGGAATAATCCCCAGGAATAAAGTCTCCGTAGATGTTTTTTTCCATCAAGCCCAGCTCCACCGAATGATTCATGGCTTCGATCAGTTCCGCCACAGAGCCGATAATACGCTCATG
The DNA here is from genome assembly GCA_023260435.1 of Flavobacteriaceae bacterium. GTDB lineage: Bacteria > Bacteroidota > Bacteroidia > Flavobacteriales > Flavobacteriaceae > MAG-120531. Next base: position 876 of record JALQVG010000051.1, read on the forward strand.
TGCTCCGTCTGCGGTGCGCCAAATAGGCAAAGGGATCCCCCAGTACCTCGATCTGGAAAGGTTCCAGTCGTTGGCGTTGGCTAGCCAATGACCAAATCGTCCCTCACCAGTAGCCTTGGGTTTCCAGTTGATGGTTTGGTTGAGCGCATGCATGCGCTCACGCACCTGAGTCGCCTTGATAAACCAAGAATCTAGGGGGTAATATAAAATAGGTTTGTCGGTACGCCAGCAATTGGGGTACGAGTGGACGTATTTTTCAACTTTAAAAGCCCTGTTTTGGGTCTTTAAGGCAATCGCAATTTCTACGTCCACGGACTGTTCGGGAGCCTCACCCTCAGGGTAATAGGCGTTTTTGACGTATTTGCCAGCGAGGCCCAAGCCCACCTCGGGACGAAAACGCCCTTGAAGATCGACCAATGGCACCAGCTGCCCGTGCTCGTCCTGGACCAACATGGGAGGAATTTCTGGGACCGCTTGTTTGGACACCAGGGCGTCATCCGCTCCAAAAGTAGGTGCAGTATGCACTATACCCGTTCCGTCTTCAGTAGTGACAAAATCTCCTGAAATCACGCGAAAAGCGTTTTCTGGATGGTCAAATGGCAACACGCCTGGGATTAACTGAGCATAGCGGATGCCCACCAGCTCTGTGCCCAAGAATGTGTCGCCCACCCAATAAGGGATTTTTGGATCGTTAGCGTTATATGTTGCAAGGGCTTCGCGTTGTTCCACCTGAACGTATTTGCCAGTAAACTGCTTGGCGATGAGTGGCTCCGCCAAAATTACGGCCATAGGAGCAAACGTGTATTGGTTGTAGGTGTGCACCACCGCGTATTTTATTTTGGGTCCCACGGTCAGCGCCGTATTGCTGGGAAGCGTCCAAGGCGTTGTGGTCCAGGCCAATACGTACAATTCCTCAATGCCGGATAAACCTTGGGGCAACCCTTCAGGCAACACCTCAAACATCGCGGTGATTGTAGTGTCCGTCACATCTTGGTAGGTGCCTGGCTGATTGAGCTCGTGGGAACTCAATCCCGTCCCAGCCTTTGGCGAATAAGGCTGAATGGTGTACCCTTTGTACATCAAGCCTTTTTCGTAAATCTGCTTTAAAAGCCACCACACCGACTCCATGTACTTGGGCTCATAGGTCACGTAAGGGTGGTCCATATCCACCCAATACCCCACTTGTTGGGTCAACTCATTCCACACATCGGTGTAGCGCATTACCGCTTTGCGACAAGCCTCATTGTATTCGGTTACTGAAATCTTGGTGCCGATATCTTCCTTGGTAATCCCCAGCTCCTTTTCTACGCCCAATTCAATGGGTAACCCGTGGGTGTCCCAGCCCGCTTTGCGCAAAACTTGGTACCCCTTCATGGTTTTGTACCTCGGAAAAATATCTTTAATGGTGCGGGCCATCACGTGGTGAATGCCTGGCATGCCGTTGGCGGAAGGAGGTCCTTCAAAAAAAACGTAGGAAGGGGCTCCCTCACGTTGGTCGACACTCTTCTGGAATAAGCCTTCAGCCTCCCATACTGCCCTTTGATCGCGGGCGGTTTGGGCCAGGTCCAATCCCTTGTATGCTGCAAATTTCATGGTTGTGTATTCTGGGTATAGAAAAGGCCAAAAATACACATTTCCACCGACATACAGGCGCTAAATACGCATACCCAACCGTAGCAAAAGATTCCTTCCTGGGGCGCTGATACCGGAAGAATACGTCCGGTAGCGACGGTTGGTTACATTCTCCAAACTACACCCTAAGGTGAGGTGGTCATTCCACTGATGGGCCAGCCTTAATCCCCATGTTGACCAGGAAGGGCTGTAGGGCAAGCCCTGTTGGTCCAAAGCGTAGATATACGGCTTGGAAACCTCGCTCTCTGGGAGCCTTGACGCACTGATTTCCCCTTGAACGTCCCAAACAATGGAAGCGTTCCACTGCTGGTGCGCGTACCCTAGTCGCATCTGACCAAAACTAGGGGGAATGTGCCTGCCCCTGGTGAGTGCTCCTCCCTCGGGTCGCTCTCCTCCAGTGGCTGTACTGTACTGTGCTTGTGCGCTCCATCGAGCATCGATCTGCCAATCCACACTGGCCTCCAATCCGTAGTAATAAGCGAGGTCAATATTTTCCAAGCGTTGCTCCAAAAACTTTTCCCCTTGATAGATCACCTCAGTCGAAGAGGAATTCCACTGACGAATCATCGCCTGCTCCATTCGGGTGTAAAATCCAGTAACGCGCACGAGCCAATCAGATCCCCAGCCCTGTTGCACACCGAGATCAAAACCCGTGGCGTATTCCGGTTTTAGTTTCGGATTAGGGACCACTACAAAAAGGGCATCGGGATCGAAAATCTTGGCGTAATCATCGATGTTGGGCGCTCTAAATCCGCGGGAGATATTCGCGCTCCATTTTTGGCGGTTGTTTGGCTGGAAGGTTGTCCCAAGCTGCCCTGTGAGCGCGTTGGCCTTGAACGAAACGTCGCCAAAATCATACGCGTCCCATCTTGGGTCAAATGCCGCTTTTGAAAACACGCTGGAGTAGCGCAAACCTACCGTTGAATGCCAGCCAGGGCTCCATTGTCTTTGTTGGCTGACATAGAGGGCTGAGGCATTCCAAACTGCCCCATCAGGGTATCTAGAAATCTCTGGCGCCTCAGATCTATCTCGTAGATCAATCGCTGAAGCCCGAGAGGATATTTGGTTCCAAATCTGTTCAAATCCCCAATTCCACTGAGTGGCCTTGCCCGTAGCTTTAATAAAATCTGCACTGACGGTCTGCATGTAGACGTTTTCATCTGAATGGTGCCGGATGGGATTGTTGAACTTTCGGTCGTTGCGGCTTTCACTGAAGTACTGTTGGGCGACATGTATCTTCATCTGATCGTACCACCCTGTTTTTCGGCTGTTTTGAGCCCAACCATGAGCCATGCCCCAAATTTGTGGGCCGTAATACCATTGAGCGTAGCGCGGTGACCCATCAGAGTTGGGCTGTAATAGTCGATCGTAACGGGCGTATTCTCCTGTTTCACTCCAGTAGGTATCCAAGCCAAACATCCATGAATCACTGGGCTTGAAATGAAGTTTCTGCGTGGCATTCCATTGACTATATCCAGATGGTTTTTGTCGTTCACTACGGGTATTGGGCGCCCATTGATCCCGTATTCCGCTCACTAGACTTGGGTGAGGATCTGGGGTCACTTGGAAGGGCTGTAAGTAGTCTTCAGGGCCAAACCTGCCCATCCGCAAATCCCCAAAATCAGTTTGGCTAAAGTCCGCAGACCACGCCCAACGACTTCCGCTGTGGGATACCCTGAAGTGAGCGGTTTGTTCTTGGTTGGCGGAAGAGCTCCTTAGGTCCGCGTCCCCATGCCATACCCGGCCGCTTTCCTGATCCATAAATGAAGGCTTTTGGGTGTAATAGTGAATTACCCCACCTAAGGCATCGCTGCCATATACCGCGGAACCTGCCCCGTAAAGCACTTCTACCCGATCTAGTGTAAAGGGATCAACAGATATGCTATTCTGCAAATTACCGCTGCGAAAAATAGCACTGTTCATTCGAACACCGTCAACAGCCAGCAATATTCTGTTGGCTGAAAATCCTCTAATCATGGGACTCCCTCCCCCTAACTGACTTTTTTGGACATAAACCTGTCCGCTTTGTTGCAATAAATCCGCGGCAGTTTGAGGCGCTCCGAGAAGAAAAGATTTTTTGGAGAGCACCGTGACTTTTTGGGGTACTTTGAGTTGGTTTTGTTCCCAATTAGAAGCGGACAAAACCACCTCATCTAATGAAATAGAGCTGGGCTTCACCAAGGTGTCCTGCGCGTACAAAGGGTGCGCCAAAAAAAAGACAACAATAAAAAGTTTAGGCAAATAATTCATAGAGCACGGGCAAGGATTTGGGTGCGCGAAACTCTGGGATATGCATTTTATAATAAGCCATTAAAAGTTCCAGCACCTGTTTTTTGGTTGTTTTGGTCAGTGTTATCTGCCCAAAATCATCAAATTCCGTGCCTAATAATTCATTCAGCGCATCCACAGCAGCGCCCGTATAGGTATGGGCGGTGGGATCAGCCACAAATGCACCTTCCAACAAATCAAAATATCGGGAGGCCCCAACCGTTTTATCTGGGTAAAAACCGAGAAATCTGGTCAGTTCCAGCAAAAAATGAATGTGAAAAACACCCATAGAAGCTCCTTGGTCCAAAGCGATTAGTCGCTGAGAAATGAACGAATAAAGCGCCTCGTTGCGTTCCTCTTCTTTGATGGCCATACCCAAAACCTCGGACAAGAAAAGCACCAAAGCATTGAGGTAAACGTCCGTGTGTAACCGCTGGTAAGGATAGTCAATATGGGCCTCTGAAATGGTGTGTAGCCCCTTGTTGGGACGGTGAACAGCGACTAATGCCAACTGGGATAAAGGAAAAAACAGGGCTGGTTTCAGCCCTGTTTTTCTTTTGGCCAAAAGGCCTTTTAATATATATGAGCAGATGCCCTCGCTTTCGGTGAACACCTTGATGATCAAGCTCTGTTCTCCGTATTTTATTTGAGAAAGGACGATCCCTCGGGTGCGTAGTTGCATGCTAGACCACTCCTTGTGCCAGCATGGCGTCAGCAACTTTTACGAAACCAGCAATATTGGCCCCTTTCACATAGTTGCAATATCCCCCGTCTTCCATGCCGTATTTGATGCAAGAAGCGTGAATATCGGCCATAATGCCTTTTAAACGCTCATCTACTTCAGCCCTTGTCCAGCTGATACGCAAAGAGTTTTGCGACATCTCTAAACCTGATGTAGCTACTCCTCCAGCATTAGATGCTTTTCCAGGGGCAAATAAAATCTTGTGTTCGTGGAAGTGTTCAATCGCTTCAGGCGTAGAGGGCATATTGGCTCCTTCAGCTACGCACATACATCCATGAGCGACCAAGGCTTTTGCATCAGTTCCGTGAAGCTCATTCTGCGTAGCACAGGGAAGCGCTACGTGACAAGGTACATTCCACGGTGTCTTTCCTGGGACAAACTCAGCCTTGGGATATTTGGCCGCATAGGCCGAAATACGTCCGCGCTGCACATTTTTCAATTCCATGACGTACGCTAGTTTCTCCTGATCGATTCCCTCTGGATCGTGAATGTATCCTTCTGAATCTGAAAGGGTCAACACAGTAGCGCCCAGTTGTAGGGCCTTTTCTGCAGCGTATTGGGCTACATTTCCAGAGCCTGAGATCACAACTTTTTTTCCTTTGATTGACTGGCCTTTAGTCTGCAACATGGATTCCGCAAAATACACAGTTCCATATCCTGTAGCCTCTGGACGGATCAGCGATCCACCCCATGAAAGACCTTTACCTGTAAGTACGCCAGTAAATTCGTTGCGGATCTTTTTGTACATCCCAAACAAATAACCGATTTCACGAGCGCCCACTCCGATATCTCCTGCAGGCACATCGGTAAATGCTCCAATGTGGCGGTTGAGTTCGGACATAAATGCATGGCAAAAACGCATGATTTCTGCGTCTGATTTCCCTTTGGGGTCAAAATCAGAGCCGCCTTTACCTCCACCCATAGGAAGGGTGGTCAACGAATTTTTAAACACCTGCTCAAAAGCGAGGAATTTCAAAATACTGGCATTGACGGATGGGTGAAAACGAAGCCCTCCTTTGTAGGGTCCAATAGCAGAATTCATCTGAATTCGGTACCCTCGATTTACGTGAATTTCTCCTTGATCGTCTACCCAAGAAACGCGGAATGAAATCAAGCGCTCTGGCTCTACCATGCGCAACAAGATGTTTTTCCCGTTGTAAATTTCGTGCTCGGCGATGTAGGGGATTACTGTTTCTGCCACCTCTTGGACGGCTTGAATAAACTCGGGTTCGTGGCCATTTCTGACACGTACCTCTTGCATAAATGCATCGATTTTAGATTGGTGTTCGGAGTGCATGAATTGTGATATTTAAAACGTAAGCTCAAAATTATGTTATTTTCATAATTCGGAGGCCTGTATTTTTAGAAATCTTCAAATGTGGTTAAGCGATGCCCAAAACACGTCTTAGTGCCAATACGCTTCCTAGGTGAATCCCTTCGTGAAAGTTATTAAATCCAATCGACTCTTCCGCTGAGTTAAGCGTCACTTTGGTACTCGTGGTATACGGAGTAAATTGGGTAAACAAGCCTGACTTGTAGTCGTGCTCGCACCGATCAATCAGCTCGATCAAGTGCTGCTTGGTGTAGGCTAAATCCTTTTTTTCTTGGGCATCTCCTGCGGGAAAGCTGCCTTTGCTGTAGCGAGAAATAAATTGTTCGTCCAGATACATGGGCAAACCACTGAGTTTATACACCAACAATTGTTGAGTGACCACCACATGGGCAATGTTCCAAAAAATATGGTTATTAAACCCTTGCGGGACTTCAAATAATTTGGATTCAGGTATTTGTTCTAAGAACTGTAAAAAAAGTTTTCGGTGTTGGCGTGTAATTTGAAGTTGTTGAGCGACCATAAGGATTAGGTTGTGGGTTTATTTCCTGTACTTTTACACAAAGTTAACGAAACCCTGCTTGCGTTGCGCACGTTTTTAAATCCACGTACCCTAGCCTACCTATCTGCCCTTGGCGCAACTATCATCTACGGCCTAAACCACACGATTGCCAAGGTGGTCATGCCCCAGTACATCCAGCCTTTTGGATTTATTCTGCTTCGAGTCATGGGGGCCTCCGCCATTTTTTGGCTGATTTCTCTGGCTTATCCCCAAGAAAAAATAGAAAAGAAGGATTGGAAAATCTTTGTTTTAGGGGCTGTATTGGGCATGGTCATCAACATGTTGGCCTTTTTTAAAGGGTTGTCTCTTTCAACGCCGATACAAAGCAGTCTTTTGGTGACCATGACTCCTATTATTGTGGTGGCAATGTCAGCGCTTTTGCTCAAGGAACAAGTGGGTTGGGTAAAAACCACAGGAATCGCCTTAGGATTTGGGGGTGCCATGACTTTGGTGGCTTATGGAGCTGATTTATCTGAGGACGCCGCATTGGTAGGGCGAGGGAATCTGTTGTTGTTGATCAATTCCATCAGCTTTGGGGGGTATTTAATCGTCACCAAGAAAATCATCCACAAATACAAACCGATCACCTATTTAAAATGGCTGTTCACCATCGCTACGGTGATCAACGCACCTCTTTGTTTTCAGGAACTATCCCAAGTGTCCTGGAATACATTGCCCCTGTGGGCTATTGGCTCCATGACTTTTGTGGTGGTGGGAACCACCTGTATGACCTATTTGTTTAATGCCTACGCCTTAACACAACTGAAAGCTTCTTCGGTCAGTACGTTTACCTACATTCAACCCTTGGTGGGGATTCTTTTCGCCCTCGCAGTAGGTCAAGATCAAATGACTGAAATAAAAGCCTTGGCGGGCGTCCTGGTTGTTGTCGGTGTATACTTGGCCACCAAAAAACAAAAAGAGTTTAAAAAAAGTCGTTAGCTCAGGTTTTTTGTACCTTCAAGGGCAAATAATTTCCTGCACTATGGCTCAAAAACCTCCTTTTTACGATCGCTTGCGTTTGCCTGTAGTGGCAGCGCCCATGTTTTTGATTTCAGGCCCAGAACTCGTTATCGCCTGTTGTACTCAGGGTATCGTCGGAACCTTTCCGGCCCTCAACCAGCGAACCACCGAAGGCTTTGAGGCATGGGTTGTTGAAATCAAACAAGCGTTGGCGGATTTTGAAGCGCGTACAGGTAAAAAACCCGCACCATTTGGGGTCAATTTAATTGTACACCCCACCAATCCGCGATTATTGGCCGATCTTCAAGTATGTATCAAACACCAGGTCCCACTGATTATCACTTCGCTCGGCGCCGTTTCAGATTTAGTGGATGCGGTGCACGCCTATGGCGGATTGGTCTACCACGACATCATTAAAAAGAGGCATGCAGAAAAAGCTGCTGAGGCTGGCGTGGATGGACTCATTTTGGTGAGTGCCGGTGCTGGCGGTCACGCCGGCAATCTGAATCCCCTAGCCTTGATGGCTGAAGTAAAGCAGGTATTTAACAAAACCATTTTACTGGCTGGTTGTATATCTACAGGAATCGATATAGCTGCGGCGTTACAAATGGGCGCTGATCTAGCATACATGGGCACAAGGTTTATCAATACCCGAGAAAGCAACGCCCCAACAGAATACCAAACCATGATTGAGCGCGCTGGGGCCAATGATATAGTGTATACCGCTGCTGTATCAGGAGTACACGCCAACTTTTTGGGGCCTTCTCTGGCTGCTGCTGGCTTAGAAGGAGAGGCCTTAAAAGCTGACCACAAAGTAGATTTTGGAAAAGAATTGGATCACGAAGCCAAGGCATGGAAAACCATTTGGTCAGCGGGTCAGGGTGTGGCCTCCATCGACAAAACAGTCTCTGTTGCCGAGCTTGCTGCACAGCTAAAAACGGAACTGAATCACGCACTAGGGCAGCAAGTGTCCCAAGCAGAGCGCTGGAAAGTTTAGGGAAAATGTTTGTTTTTTTGGTGTCAAATTTCACGTGACTTGGATTGTTGCCGGTGTTTTTGCTACATTCGTGAAACTAAATAGTACACTGATGAATCGATTGTTATTATTCGGATTGGCCGCGGCAATGACGCTTTCATGCTCGGGAGGAAAAAAAGAAGAAGCAGCGGAGACAGGATTTCAAATCTCGCGCACTCAAGAGGCAGCCCCTGCGGCCCAAATAGCGCAAACCCCTGTTGATCTTTCCAATAAAGGGATAGGCCCCATCAAAAAGGTTACCTTCAGCACCGAGGTAGACACCAAAAAAGCAGCTCTAGGACAAGATATTTTTGAAAGCAAATGCACCATGTGCCATGAAGTAGGTCAACGAATGATCGGTCCTGCAGTACAGGGAACTTTAGCGCGCAGAAGCCCAGAATGGGTCGCTAACTTATTGCTCAACACCCAGGAAATGCTCCAAAAAGATCCTATTGCCAAAGCCTTACTCAAAGAATATAACAACGCCATGATGATCAACCAAAACCTGACTGAGCCTGAAGCTCTGGCCGTTTTGGAGTACCTGAGAACGCTTTAATGGCGACCACAAAAAAAATAATCGGCGTTTTAGGCGCTGGAAGTTGGGCGACCGCTCTAGTCAAAATTTTAACCGACAATGGGCATACGGTCCATTGGTACGTGCGCAATCCTGACCACATCGAATCCATTGAGCGCTTCGGCAATAACCCGCGTTATGTAAGCTCTATAGATCTGCCTTTACACCTGCTTCGCATGAGCAGCGACATCAACGAAGTGGTTGGCACGTGTAACTTGTTGGTTATTGCCATTCCTTCCGCGTTCTTAAACCAGGCGTTTGGCGCCTTGACGGTCCCTTATCAAGACAAGGTCTTCTTCTCAGCCGTTAAAGGAATTATTCCAGAAACTGAATTGATTGTCGGTGAGCACCTCAACCAGGTGATGGGCGTCCCGATGAAAAATATCGGGGTGATCACGGGTCCTTGTCACGCAGAGGAAGTCGCTCTTGAGCGGCTGTCCTATTTGACCATTGCGTGTTTAGATCTGAAAAATGGCCGGGCTATGGCCGGGCTTCTGGCCAATAATTACATCAAAACTCAAGTATCTAGAGATGTCATCGGTACGGAGTACGCCGCCGTGTTTAAAAATATTTACGCCTTGGCCGCTGGGATTGCCCACGGTTTGGGATACGGAGATAATTTCCAGGCTGTTCTGATGAGCAATGCCATCCGCGAGATGAAAAAAATCATCAAATCCGTACACAAACTCAAGCGAAATATCAATCAATCCGCCTATTTAGGAGACCTATTAGTCACCGGTTACTCCGTGTTTAGCCGCAACCGTATGTTTGGCAATATGATCGGTAAAGGATACACCGTAAAAAGCGCTATGGCTGAAATGAGTATGGTCGCTGAGGGGTATTACGCATCAAAAAGCGCTTACAAACTGATCGAGTGTAAAGGGGCGCATGAAAAAGCTCCTATAGCATGCGCTGTATACCGCATTCTTTACGGAGGCGAATCCCCAAAAAAAGTCTTTAAAGCGCTGACGGATAAGCTGGACTAATCCTCAAAAAAATCTCTCTCTTGAAAATACTGCACCAGGGCTTCTTTCATCAGTAAGGTTTGTTCCCCAGCCTTCAGTGGGGGCAAGGGTTTAACAACCTGGTAGTGCGGCCACCCCTGGTCGTCTACAAAATCGAAAGCGTAAAATCCATAGGGCTCCAACACCCGACAAATCCCGACATGCATCAGATTTACCTTTTCGTCTTTTTGAAATTTTTGGTGGTATTTACCCAGTTCTTGTAGCCCTACCAAATAGATAATTGCATCCAGGTCCAACGGGTCTCCGTCTGAAAATCGATCGGATAACGAGCTGACCAGCAACTCCCATTTTGCTTTTAATTCAGGGTCTCTTGACATGGGCGCAAAGATAGTCCAAAAATGTATCTTTGGTCAAAACGACTACTATGTTAATCTTAGACATTGTACTGGGACTTATCGTGCTTTACGGAGCCTATAGAGGGTTTAAAAACGGACTGATTGTCGAATTGTTTGGGATATTGGCCTGGGCCATAGGAATATACGGCGCCTTACACTTTTCTGACTGGACAGCTGATCAACTAAAGCCTTATGTGTCTTGGTCGGAAAACGCCACGAAAACCGCCTCGTTTGTACTCACCTTTTTGGTGCTGTTATTGATCACTCATTTGTTGGCAAAAGCATTGACTAAAATAGCTTCTCTGATGCTTTTGGGCGGCATCAACAAGATCTTTGGGGTGCTTTTTGGGGTGTTAAAAACGGTGGGCTTGCTCGCTTTATTGCTGGCCTATCTCGCAGAACACAGTCCCCTTGATCAATGGGTCAGTCAAGAACAAGAGGATCCTTCAAAACTATATGAACCGATCAAATCAGCTGGCCAAACCCTTTTAGAAGCTTGGGATTTTGTCGCTGAAAAAGTGGATGAAATCGATTATATTTGATAAATACAACATTTACACCCTAATAAGTTATAAAAATGCAAAACATCCCTTCTGTTTCCGATATGTTATCCCAGTTGGGTATTTCCTCCGTTAACCCTGGTACTTCTACGGGCAGTGACCAACACACCAGTGACGAACTGCTTACGAGCTACTCCCCTGTAGACGGGTCTCAAATTGCTCAAGTAAGTGTAACCACCCAAGGGCAAATGAACCACGTAGTAGAAACTGCGCAGCGCGCATTTGTCGCATGGCGAGAAATACCTGCCCCCAAAAGAGGTGAGGTTGTGCGTCAATTCGGCATGGCGTTGCGCGAAAAAAAAGACGTACTCGGTGCTTTAGTCTCCTATGAGATGGGCAAATCCTACCAGGAAGGGTTGGGGGAAGTACAAGAAATGATTGACATCTGTGATTTTGCCGTGGGCTTATCGCGTCAACTGCACGGATTAACCATGCACTCCGAGAGGCCCAAACACCGCATGTATGAACAATACCATCCGTTAGGTATTGTAGGAATCATTTCCGCATTTAATTTTCCCGTGGCCGTATGGGCTTGGAACACTGCCCTAGCTTGGGTTTGCGGAGACGTATGCATATGGAAGCCCTCAGAAAAGGCCCCTTTGTGTGGTATTGCTTGTCAAAACATCATCGCAGAAGTGCTGAAAAAAGAAGGTTTGCCCGAGGGTATATCTTGTTTGATTAACGGTGATGCACGGGTAGGTGCTTGGATGACCGAAAACCACCAAATACCACTCATATCTGCTACAGGCTCTGTACGCATGGGAAAAATAGTAGGTGCCGCCGTAGCGCAAAGACTAGGGCGCTCCTTATTGGAATTAGGGGGAAACAATGCCATTATTGTCACGCCGAGCGCTGATCTAAAAATGACGGTTATCGGAGCTGTATTTGGGGCTGTAGGCACTGCAGGTCAGCGATGTACTTCGACCCGAAGACTGATTGTTCACCAAGATATCTATGAGCAAGTTAAGGAAGCCTTGGTCAAAGCCTATGGGCAAATACGCATTGGCAATCCACTCGATGCGCGCAACCACATGGGGCCGCTGATCGATAAGCAAGCAGTGGCTGCATATGAAAAAACTCTCGCTTATGTAGTCGCCGAGGGAGGTTCATTGTTGGTGCCCGGAGGAGTGCTCAACGGAGAGGGATACGAGAGTGGGTGCTATGTAGCGCCTGCTATTGTGGAGGCAGAACCTCATTACGAGATGGTACAACAAGAAACATTTGCCCCGATTTTATACCTGATGAGCTATACAGGCAGCATAGAGCAAGCCATTGCGATACAAAACGCAGTGCCTCAGGGACTTTCCTCTGCCGTGATGACATTGAATATGCGTGAGGCAGAACTATTCTTGAGTGCGGCCGGCTCAGATTGCGGTATAGCCAATGTGAATATAGGCACTTCTGGAGCAGAGATCGGAGGAGCATTTGGTGGAGAAAAAGAAACCGGTGGAGGACGAGAATCCGGATCTGATGCTTGGAAAGTATACATGCGTCGACAGACCAACACCATCAACTACAGCACAGAACTTCCGCTCGCTCAAGGAATACACTTTGATTTAGACGCTTAATTTCGGCCTATTTCTCCCGGATAAAACTGGTAAACCGGATCGGACTGTATCCAGCTTTGTGTTTCCACGCAGAAGGCAGTAAGGGGGCCGCGAAAAGCGGCCCCTGTATCGACGTTCCAAACATTGGCAGCACGCACAGGTTCCGTATGTCCGATGCGCGTAACCGGTGTATGACCGATGTAGATCTCCCGGTATTGCAAGAGTCTTTGGGGGTAGTCCGCATCCTCAGGCGTCAATCGAAATTTGACGGCCAGAGCCAGTTCCCAAAGGCTTCGATCCCAAAACAACAAATCGCTAAAGTATTCTTGCTCCACGCCTTTTACATGAGTAAAGCCGGCATGGACGAATAAACGGTTTTGATCATCTATCCAATGAGTGGGAAGGCTATTAAAAAACGCTAAGTGTTTTTGCTCCAGTGCGTTGTCCGCTTTTTCCGTGTAGTCTTTTACCGTGGCCGCCCCTCCATGACCCAACCAAAGCGGATTAGTCTTTTTGGTTTCCAACCACTTGCGACACAAATCATCGTGGTTGCCCTTGAGGGTGATTATGGTTCTTTTTGTCTGTAATTCGATTAAATAGTCGATTGTATCGCTGTTTTGAGACCATCCATCGACATAATCACCTAAAAAAACGAGCCGATCATCTGGTCCGATTTCTGGTCGAGCTAGCAACTGCGTCAGCGCGCGTAAACCCCCGTGAATATCCCCAATGACCCAAGTATTCATAGTTCAAATTTCTGCAAAAATCGGAATTTTCAAATTGAGGTGGCTGTAAAGCGATGTGAATTAACAGAGAAATATCACAATCCCACTATTGGTAAAGCCATCGGGTTTGTTTTTCTTTGGACCTCAAAGCAAATCAAATGAAAAAGGTTTATTGCATCGGGGAGCTCCTGATTGATTTTGTTGCCGAAAACCAAGGAAAAGACCTCACCCAAGCCGTACAATTCACCAAAAAAGCGGGCGGTGCCCCAGCCAATGTGGCCTGTGCCATCAGCAAGCTCGGGGGATCTGCTGTTTTTGTGGGCGCTGTAGGACAGGATGCATTTGGCCAGTTTTTAGTAGATACGCTCCACGTTCACGGGGTGGACACATCAGAGGCCCAAAGAAGTCAAACCTTTACTACCCTAGCCTTTGTCTCCATTGCGGCTGATGGGGAACGCGATTTTGTATTTTCCCGAGGTGCAGACAAAACACTGACTTATCAATCTAGTTTGGGAAAACAATTAAACGAAGTAATTGTTCACTTCGGTGCTGCGACCTCTTTTTTAGGGGGCTCCCTCGAAGAGGCCTATGGGCGTTACCTGAGCGATGCAAAACAAGGAGGATGCACTATATGTTTTGACCCAAATTTTCGCACAGACTTATGGAAGAACAACGAGGAAACGTTTGTAACAAAATGTCATCCGTATATCGCCGCAGCGGACTTGTGTAAATTCAGCCACGAGGAAGCCTTGCTTTTGTCCGGTAAAAATGATTTGCCAGAAGCATGTGCCTACCTGCATCAACTAGGATGCCCGGTTATTTGTGTCACCCTGGGAGCTGAAGGCACCTGGGTAAGTACTCCAACCAGCGCTGTTATAGTGGCTTCAGTCCCCGCCCAAGCAGTGGACACCACTGGTGCGGGAGATGCCTTTATCGGTTGTTTGCTCCAGCAATTGGCAGAAACAAATGTGCCAAAAGAAATATTGCGCCAAGAGGAACAGCTGCTCAAAATGGTAGCAAAAGCTAATAAGGCCGGTGCGTTTACCACCCAAAAATTCGGGGCGATTGCAGCGCTGCCTACACAAGCTGACTTAGGCAATTATTGATTGTACTTGACTTTGCGCAAAATCCTCAATGCCTCTTTCATAGCTCCGTAAACTTTAGGGTGGTCTGGACGCAACAAATCTTTGGCCTGTTCCATCAACTCCAACACACCAGGAAGCTCATTGAGATAACACAGCAACAGTATTTCCGGAACAGCCGATAACTCTTCCGATTCCAAAGGAGAAAAATTGGCTCCCTTTTCTACCTTGCGCACCAATTGAAGTGAAGTGTTTTGTAGGTGTAACAGCGTCTTTTTATTGTATTGAGGAGGCTGAAAAATCAAATCAGACAACAGGGTGTAACGTCCATTGTTTGAAAATTGCAATCGAGTAGTTTCAAAAGGAAAATATTTTTTTTGAGGCCCTAATCCCAAGCGCACATACTCCGTAATGGTCAAGGAATTTTCATCGGCGGCAATCTCCACCTCATCCAGCGCCGAATAAAACAACTTGACTTGTTCGGTAATCATCTCGATATCAACCCTGGAGTAATAAGTGATTCCTTTGACGGTCTTAGGGATTCCAGCCCAACAGACCACAAACTGCTCGACAAAAACCTTGTAGTGGCACTCGAGGTCTTTATGTCGGTGCACCATAAAGTCCATAACGCCGTCAAGTGTGAGCCCAATACTGTTTTGTGCTTGGAGCTCAATAGAGCTAACGACCGAGGTGTTTATATCCGGCAATACAACACCGGTGTCTTTGGGCAAGCTGATACTTCCCTCGCGTATGAACACCGTACCTCCCCAGTATTTCCATATGTTTTTGCGCAACGAGCAAACTGCTCCCAGAGAACGGATGGTCACCAACCCAACTACCTTACCGGGAGGCAGGGCTGGAAACAAAATGTTTTCATAGATGATCTGGGGCGGATGATTGAGGTAAGCGTTGACCAGGTTTTGTATGCGGCTGTCGTCAAAAAAATCTACCCCAACCACTTCGTTGTTCTGGTCTTCAACTCCGATCAGAATATAGGCATTGTTGTTTGGGTTGCTATTGGCAAGGGCACAAACATGCTTTAAAAATTTAGCTTTCCCCTCTTTGGTAGCAATATCGATGCGTCGCTTCTTGTCGTAAAAACTGTTTTCCCCGTGGTGGGCCAGCAAGTTTTTAACAAGTAAGCGCTTGTTGATCATAACTTTCTGGCTACAATAGTACTCGAGGCTTGGTCGGTGGGCATCACCACTAAATCAGCTATATTAACGTGGGAAGGCCTAGAGACTACAAAGCAGATTAGTTCGGCAATGTCCTGAGCCTGAAGCGGGTCAACTCCCTGATAAACGGCTTCAGCTCTGGCCTGATCTCCTTTAAAACGCACCGCGCTAAACGAAGTGTGTACCATCCCTGGGTGTATGGCCCCTACTTTTATGCCCGTTCCATTGAGGTCCATTCGGATACCTTGAGCCAATGCGTCTACTGCTGCTTTAGTAGCACAATACACGTTGCCTTTGGGGTAGACTTCTTTAGCTGCCGTAGAACCAATCATGAGTATGTGCCCTTGACCTCGCTGGATCATCTGGGGCAACACCGCCTGAGTCACGTACAACACTCCTTTGATGTTGCTGTCGATCATCGCGTCCCAATCATCTGAGTCGCCACCTTGAATGGGGTCCAGCCCATGGGCATTTCCGGCATTATTGATCAAAATATCGATCGAGGCCCATGAGGATGGCAAACTGTCTATGGCTTTATGGACCTCAGACTTATCGCTTACATCAAAAACTAAGGAGTATACTTGAGTCATCGCAGAGAGTTCCCTCGACAATGAGTTGAGCGCAGCTTCGTTTCGGCCACAAATCACCAATCGGTAGCCCTTGTGAGCCAATTCTCTGGCTGTAGCCTGGCCAATACCACTGGACGCCCCAGTAACTAGAGCGCATAAAGGTTGTTCTTTTGTGTGTTTCATCTGTTTATGGACAAGGTTTACCAGTGGCCGCCTCAGTGAGGGTAAACCACTCTGTTAGTGTCAATGTTGTTTCCATTGCTTCCATGGCTTGGGCCAATCGTTCCGGCCTAGTACTCCCCACCACAGGAACTATGCCTGCGGGATGTTTTGCCAACCAAGCCAAAGCTATTTGCGCTGTTGTCAATCCGCGCGCTGAAGCTATTTCCTCCAGGGCCCCGGTCAACGCATCTGGAATCACGGCGTTGGATCGAACCAAATCACCTAAAGGACTCCAGGCCATCGGGGTAATTTTATCTTTGATGCACTGATCCAACTGACCGTTGTACAACGCATCTCTCATAGTTAAGGAGATCTCGATTTGATTGGCCGAAACACCGCAGTACTTCTGAATCAATTCAACTTGGGTAGGTGTAAAATTGGACAAGCCAAAAGACTTGATTTTTCCGCTTTGAAGCAGCTTATCCACGGCCAGAACAACCTGTTCGGGATCTAAAAGTGGGCTGGGTCGGTGCAGTAAATAAAGGTCTAGGTAATCGGTTTGAAGTGCCTCAAGGGTAGCTTCACAAGCAGATACGATGTACTCCTGGCTGTAGTTGTAGTGTTTCACCTCAAAGGGACGTTGAGGGCACACATGGGCTATCCCACATTTGGAGATCAATTGAACTTGGTCTCTAGCAATACCTGTTTGAGACCAAGCGCGACCAAACTCTGTTTCGTTCGTGTAGTCCCCATAGAGATCTGCGTGATCAAAAGAAGTAATCCCTGTATCGATTACTTGATGGATTAGACGAACCATAGCTTGGGTGTCCAAGCGTTGGCCCCAAAGCCCCCAAGTCATGGTGCCGGCAATGATTTTTGAAAAAGAATTCATAGGCTTCACAAAGGGTGAAATTAGGGATTAAATCGGTAAAATGTTGATAAAAATAAGGGGGTTGTCGATTTTTTAACCTATCATTAACGGGATGGAGATCAATTAATTTTTTAATTGCAGCCGTTTTGTACAACACGCATCAAATCAAACAAATATGCCGGAAAATACCCCTGTAGATATGCAGGCGATTCAAGAACAAATCGCCAAAGACAGCGCCTTCATCGGACTGCTCAAAATGGAGATGGACAAAGTGATTGTAGGACAAAAACAGATGGTTGAACGTCTGTTGATCGGTTTGCTCGGCCAGGGACACATCTTGTTGGAAGGGGTTCCTGGGCTAGCTAAAACACTAGCCATCAATACCTTAGCTAAAGCGGTGCAAGGTAGTTTTAGCCGAATCCAGTTTACCCCTGACCTGTTGCCGGCTGACGTGGTGGGCACGATGATCTACAACATCAAACAAAACGACTTTTCAATCAAAAAGGGACCGATATTTGCCAACTTTGTACTGGCCGATGAGATCAACAGGGCTCCAGCTAAAGTTCAATCTGCACTTTTGGAAGCCATGCAGGAAAAGCAAGTAACCATTGGAGATGAGACCTTTGTCTTGGATAAGCCCTTTTTGGTGTTGGCTACCCAAAACCCCGTAGAGCAAGAAGGCACCTATCCGCTTCCGGAAGCCCAAGTGGACCGATTTATGTTGAAAACGGTGATCACCTATCCCAAAATGAGTGAGGAGCAATTGGTGATGCGACAAAACCTGTCGGGTACCCATGAGCCAGTAAAAGCTGTCGTAACAACCCAACAAATTTTAGATGCCCAGAAATCTGTGCGCCTGGTGTACATGGATGAAAAAATTGAGCAATACATCTTGGATTTGATTTTTGCTACCCGATTCCCCGACAAATACAAGCTTGGGGATCTTCAACCGCTGATCAGTTTTGGTGCTTCGCCTAGGGGAAGTATCAACCTGGCTATGGCCGCCAAGTGTTTTGCCTTTATCAAAGGTCGCGGTTATGTGGTGCCTGACGATGTGCGTGCTGTCGTGCACGATGTGCTCAGACACCGCATTGGGCTCACCTATGAAGCAGAAGCTGAAAACGTGACCACTGAAGAAATCATCAACCGCATTGTCAATACAGTTGAGGTGCCGTAAACCCTGGTATGGAGACCAAGGAACTGCTAAAAAAAGTACGCAAAATCGAGATTAAAACCCGCAGGTTGTCCGACAACCTTTTTGGGGGCGAATACCATTCTACCTTCAAAGGAAGGGGAATGACCTTTAGCGAGGTGCGTCCCTATCAATTTGGGGATGATGTTCGAGCGATTGACTGGAACGTTACCGCGCGCTACAACGAACCTTTTGTCAAGGTGTTTGAAGAAGAGCGCGAACTGACCATGATGCTTTTAGTAGACATCAGCGGGTCTGGTATTTTTGGTACAAAAGGTCAAAGCAAACGCGAAGTACTCACTGAAATCGCTGCTACGCTGGCTTTTTCTGCCCTGCAAAACAACGACAAAGTGGGGTTGCTCTTGTTTTCTGACCGAGTGGAACGTTTTATTCCTCCCAAGAAAGGAAAAGGGCATGTGCTTCGAATCATCCGGGAACTTTTAGAGGCTGAACCGGTAGGTAAGGGCACCGACCTGTCTGCCCCTCTCGCCTTTTTGGGGAATGCGCTTAAAAAGAAAGCGATTGTATTTACCCTCTCAGATTTTATGTGTTCTGGCTATCAAAAAACACTGCAAATCACCGGAAAAAAGCACGACATCACTGGAATCAGGGTGTATGATGCCTTGGATGCGCACTGGTTGAATTTGGGACTCATCCCTGTTCAAGATGCGGAAACCGGGGCTGTTCAATGGATGGCTAGCAGTTCGAAAGCGGTAAGAAAGGCCTACGAGGCGTCGTTTAGCGCTCAATCGGCCTATTTCCAGCAAGCCCACAAAAAGTCGGGTTGCGGCCGGGTTGATCTTGAGTTAGGTCAAGACTATGTAGCCAAGCTTTTGGGATATTTTAAACAACGTCATTGATGAAACGCTTTGTGTATGTGCTCTTTGGTTTTTTTCTTTTGCTTGGGTCAATCCAGGCACAGACCACAGCGCCCAGCGCTGTAGGAAAACTGGACTCTACCGCGCTTAAAATTGGGGAGAAGCGCACGTATACCATTACCGTATCTGTAAAGCCTGGTGACTCCGTACGTTTCCCTGAAGATCAAGCATTTGCCCCTTTTGAGGTGATCGGAACCTCCACTACGGACACGCTAAAACAGGAGCGCCTTTGGCAATTGATCAAACGCTACGCGATTTCTCAGTACGACTCAGGCACGTACAACCACCCTGGACTGCGCGTACAATTAGATACGCTTTGGCTGCAAACGGCGCCATTTTCGATGAACGTATTTGATGTGGCGGTGGATACCACCAAGCAAAACCTGTATCCCGCCAAACCCATTAGGGAAGTATCCTCTGTGTGGGTGACTCCCCTTTGGATGTGGATTTTGGGGGTTTTAGCACTCCTGGGCGCTGGAGTATACGGTTGGATACACTGGCAACGCAAGAAAAAACAAGAAGCAGAAGCCGTGCTCGATCCTTTAGAAAAGGCTTTGCTCGGCTTGGAAAAACTGGCCCAATCTCCGTATTTGATACGAGAGGAGTACAAAGCGTATTACACGGAGCTCACAGGAATTGTTCGTGCCTACCTCGAAGACGAAGTGCACATCTCTGCTTTGGAAAGCACCAGTGAGGAACTCATGGAAAAGCTAGAGGACCTGCGCGAACAAGGGAAATTAACCCTGGATCAAGAAGCGCTAGCCACATTTGACCAGGTGTTGAAAACTGCGGATTTAGTCAAGTTTGCTCGGGCTACACCTGAGCGCAGACAGGCAGAATTAGATCGAGACATCTTGGCCCAATGGGTGGTGAAAGCCCAAGAAGCTTTGCCCGAACCGACCGAGGAGGAATTGTATCATGAGGCTCAGCGTTTGGCGGCTTTAGCTGAATACCAGAAGGCTCGCCGAAAAAAAATGGTATTGTTCGGAGGAGGTATTGCGGCACTGGGACTTTTTGTGGGATTATTGATGTACACGGGGCCTGAACGATTCTGGGATACCGTTACCTTCAACAAATACAAAATACAAAATGAATCCCCCCGACTGATGAGTGGGTATGGCTTTCCAGCCGTTTGGATAGCTACGCCTGATGTATTGGTGCGTCAAGAAACAGCGCCCAAATACGCGGGTGCCACCCAGGCCCAATTGTTTGCCTACACGCCAGACCCTGAATTGGTCCATGTTTGGGTGCATACACTTCAATGGCCAGATGAAAAGACCCCTGACTTTGATGCGCTGGGCGAACAAGCGCTTAAAATGATGGAAGATGTGGGGGCCAAAAACATATTGACCGAACAAACTCCCCACACCACCCAAGATGAGGTGCAAGGTGTGCAGGTATTTGGTCAAATGGATTTTGAAGAATCCGGAGACACCTATAAAAAATCCTACGCGCTTTTGCTGTTTGGCGGCAATGGTTTTGCGCAATTGATCTGGGTGCATTGGCCTAAGGATGAGCCCTATGCAGCGCGTACGGCCCAGGAAATTATTCAATCCATTCAACTCAAAGAAACCCCATGAATTGGAAGGATATTACATGGGCTGAGCCCCAATGGTTGTGGTTGGGATTAATACTCCCACTAGCGATTTGGTGGATGTGGTGGAGCCGCCACAAAACTAAAGCTCCCTTGTTGATTTCTGGACATCAGGGGCTCCCGGTGAGTCGTTGGGTATCCGGCGTGTCAATCGCATTAAATGTCTTGAGAATCGGTGCGCTTGCGGCCATGATTTTAGCTATGGCAAGGCCTCAGATCGTCTCCACCCAGACCAAAACCAAAACCACCCGTGGAATTGACATCGTCATGTCTATTGATGTGTCATCGAGCATGCTGGCCAAAGACTTAAAACCTAACCGACTCACAGCGCTTAAAAAAATTGCAGCCACCTTTATCGAAAGCCGACCTAATGACCGGATTGGACTGGTCGTCTATGCAGGGGAAAGCTACACAAAAACCCCTATCACATCAGACAAAGGACTGGTGCTCAGAGCGCTGGATGAAATTCAATACGGAGGTTTAAACGACGGTACCGCTATTGGTATGGGCTTGGCAACCTCAGTCAATCGACTCAAAGAATCTAAAGCGCAAAGCAAAGTAGTCATTCTGCTGACGGATGGAGTCAACAATTCAGGCTTTATCGAACCCCTAACCGCGGCTGAACTAGCGGTAGAATATGGAATTAAGACCTATACCATTGGGGTAGGGACCAATGGTAACGCGCAATTTCCGGTGGCCATTAACCCGGATGGCAGCTTTCAATACGCGCTTCAACAAGTGGAAATCGACGAAAAGTTGATGAAGCGAATAGCAGAAAAAACGGGCGGCCAATACTTCAGAGCTCAAGACAATCAGGAGCTCGAAGCGATTTACAACGAGATCAACCAACTCGAAAAAACCGAGATCGAAGAATTTAAATTCACCACCACCCAGGAGCTCTATCGTCCTTTGGTATTCTGGGCATTATTCATATGGGTGTTGTACTGGTTGGTACAACACACCTGGTTAAAAAGTTTTGTCTGATGATCGTTTGGGATGAACCAACATACTTTTATCTGTTTGGGCTATTGGTCCTCGTCGCTTTGGTGTTCTTTTGGCATCAATGGTGGCAGATCAAAACGCAAAAAGCCTTTTCAAAATGGGGCGATCTAGATCGATTATCGCCTGGCAGATCTGGACTTAAAGTGCGGTTAAAAGCGTTGGTGTTTGCCTTAATCATCAGCTGTTTGGTTGTCGCACTGGTCAACCCAAAAGCCGGTATTGCCCGAAAAAAAGTACAGCGAGAGGGCATTGATTTGGTATTTGCCATCGATGTGTCAAAGAGTATGCTTTGTGAAGATGTGGCCCCGAACCGTCTAGACCGAGCCAAACACCTTGTGGAACAAATAACCCAACAGCTTGCGGGCGACCGCATAGGGATCATTGCCTATGCCGCTTGGGCCGTTCCTCAGTTGCCCATCACTACGGATTACGGTGCGGCCCAATTGTTTTTATCATCGATCAACACCGACATGATCAGCTCCCAAGGAACGGCTTTGGGAGAGGCTATTGAACTGGCTTCGGGTTATTTTATCGCCGAAGATCCAACCAGCAAGGTACTGTTGTTGATCAGCGACGGAGAGGACCATGAGGGGATTGATGTGGCGGAAGCTGTGGCTCAAGCTAAAGAAGCTGGGGTTCGTATATTTACCGTGGGAGTAGGAACCGAAAAAGGAGGCCCAATACCCATCAAAGAACGCGGCATTACCCAGCAACTCAAAAAGGACGAGAACGGCGAGGTGGTCATTACTCGGAGAAACGAGACGTTGCTGAAGGCTTTGGCCGAACAAGCAGGAGGCCAATACTACGCATTTGACCAGACCGAAACGGTGGTGAATGCCTTGATGGAAGATTTAGGGCAACTGGACAAAACCACTTTTGCCGCTGAGGAATTCTCGGACTTTGAGGACCAGTTTGGTTGGTTTGTAGGGATTGGATTAATTTTGATGATACTCGATGTACTGCTGCTCGAACGCAAAACGCCCTGGTGGCAAAAACTTAAACTCTTTGAACCCAATAAAAATGCGTAATGCTTGGATACTCTTGGTGATTGTTCACGCGGCACTTTGGGGACAGACCCCTGAAGCAGTCAAACCTGAAGCGCCTGCACAAGTCGCCGCCCCGCTTCAGAAAAAAGCACAAAACTTAACGGCCAAGGCAGGAAAAAATTTAACTCAAGGAGCGTGGACAGCGTCAGAAGCGGATTGGCGCAGAGCTATGGCTATTGACCCAGCCCAAAAGGATGCTCCCTATAACCTGGGCAATACGCTTTTGTCCAACAACAGTTTTGAAGAAGCTACCACGGCTCTAGTTCAAGCGACTAAAACGGCCGAAACAGCCGACCAAAAACACCAGGCATACCACAACCTGGGCAACGCTCTCATGGCACAAAAGGCGTATGACCGAGCTGAAATGGCATTTAAATCAGCCCTGAAAAACAAACCTGAAGACGACCAAACCCGATACAACTACGCATTGGCCAAGTCTATGCGGGAGAAGCAGGAACAGAACAAAGACAAGAACAAGGACAATAAAGACCAACAGGACAAAAAAGACCAACAAGATCAGCAGGATCAAAACCAAGGAGGTCAAAACGATCAAAACGAACAGGACCCGAAAAAAGGAGATCAGGATCAAAAAGATAAAAACAGCAAACCCCAAGACCCTGGGGATCAAGAAAAAGAGGATCAAAAACAAGGGGATGGCGACAAGAAAAAAGAACAGCCAAAAAAACCTCAAGAAGCACCTCAACCGCCTAAGAAACAAAGTCAGCTCTCTGCACAGCAAATCCAAAACATGTTAGAGGCGCTGCAAAATGAAGAGAAAAAAGCAAAAGAAAAAATGGATAAACTCCAGAAAAAAGGAGTTAAATCCTCACAAAAAAAGGACTGGTAATGCAACAGATCAGAGGTGTGCTATTGGGGATGCTGGCATTGGTTTGGGCCACAGGAATGTGGGCCCAAGACAAAGAAATCCTCTTTGAAGTATCCTTGAGCAAAGAAAAACTGGGGCTCAATGAACGATTGCGTGTAGATTTCACCATGAACCGTGACGGAGATCACTTTGAGGCACCAACGTTTAAAGGTTTTAAAGTACTCATGGGGCCCTCGCAATCCACCAGCTCATCTTGGATCAACGGTGTGCGCTCTTTTTCCAGAACCTTTTCATTCATTCTGCAACCCACCGCCAAAGGCTCCTGGACCATTGGACAGGCTGAAATCACGATTGATGGAACAGTTTATAAAACGGCAGCCAAAAAAGTAGAGGTCACCGAAGCAGTAGCCAAACCTAGCGATGAACAAACCGCCCAAGATGTAGCAGATCAGAATGTTCGGGTCATTTCAGAGGTATCCAAAACAAATCCGTACCTAAACGAGGGCATACTGATCACGTATAAATTATTGGTTGGAAATGGTGTCAATGTCACCAACTTTAATTCGGTAAACGCAGCAGAATACACCCATTTTTGGAACCAAGACCTACCTATAAACGCCTATAACTTTGAGCCTACTACGTATGAGGGGAAATCCTATCAATCTGTGGTGCTCAAGCGTGTATTGCTCTATCCACAAAAAACAGGAAAACTCAGCCTGAAACCCTATACTTTTGAACTTTCGGTTGACGTCCCTACGAACCGTAGGGACTTCTTTGGCAGGCCGCTTTACGCCCCTGCCACCCGTGTAGCTTCAACGGCTGAAATCACCATAGACGTAAAAGAGCTCCCTGTAGAAAACAGACCAGCCTCATTCACAGGAGCTGTGGGTAGCTTCGACTTTTTTGTGACCCCCAACAAAACCGCCCTGGACACAGGCACTGCGCTTGAGGTGGAGGTGAGGGTAACCGGAAAAGGAAATCTGAAATTGTTTAGCCTGCCGGAACTAAAAGTCCCTGCTGCTTTGGAACGATATGCGCCAGAAAACAAACAAAAAATAAACAACAGCCGCTCAGGCATGGAAGGAACCATCTCTGATACCTACACCATCATCCCCAACTTTCAAGGAAGCTATCCGATCCCGGGGCTAGAATTTAGCTACTTTGATCCCAAAGCCAAAAAATACGTGACCCGCACCACGGAGGAAATTAATATTCAAGCGTTGGGTGGTGCCGTGAGCGGTGAATCCGAAAAAACTAACAACACCCAAAGTCCAACGCCTACAGTGCGCTCAGAGGGATTTAGGTTTATCAAATTAACCCATCAGTTAGCGCCAACAGCAACCGCCTCGTTTATTGAAGCATTGGATTTCTATTTGATTTGGCTCATGCCTCTTTTAATATTGCCCATATTGGGTTGGTGGATCCGATATAATGAAGCGCGCGGAAATGATTTAGGTGCCCTCAAGAGGAAAGCTTCTTCCCGAATGGCTAAAAAGTATTTAGGTCAAGCTCAAAAAGCACTCAAAACCCCGGACAGCTTCTATTTAGCCCTAGAAAAATCCATGCAGCACTTCCTGAAAGCCCGTTTATCGATAGAAACTGCCGATATGACACACGACACCATCGAAGAGTTATTGTGGGCTCAAGGGGTCTCTAAAGAAGTTTCTGGGCGTTTAATCGAGTTGTTAAACCGATGTGCCATGGCTCGATACAGTCCGAAAAAAATATCGGATATGCATGAGGATTACACAGCGGCCCTCGCTGTACTTACCGACCTGGATAAACAACACCAAAGCTGATGAAAACACGTCTAATGATTTTAGGAATGCTCTTGGGAAGCTTCTGCCTGTCGTGGGGACAAACCAACATGCAGGATCAAACGGACGCCTGGTGGGCTGATGCGCAAAAAGCTTATCAAGAAGAGCGATATGCTGATGCTATTGAGCAGTATGAGAAAATACGCCAATCAGGACTTGCGGATGTAGCGCTGTACTTTAATTTGGCCAATGCTTACTACAAATCAAATCAGGTAGGCAACAGCATCTACTATTACGAAAAAGCACTGCTCATCAATCCTAACGATGAAGATGTCGCGGCCAATCTAGCCTACGCACAAAAAATGACCTTGGATCAAGCAGTGACCCCTCTAGCGCCAACCCTAGGCGCTGCGATGGTGAGAAGTATTGTTCAATGGAATCCCACGTACCTAAAATACGGAGCATGGATAGGTATGTGGTTGTTTGTTGCTTTTGCGGCGCTGTATCGATTAGGCGGCACAACTCGTGTGAAGAAGTGGGGATTTGCCCTAGCTACCCTAAGTTTAATCACTGGATTCATGTCATATTCCGCTGAATATTTGAGAGATCATTGGACCTCAAAAGATCAGCCAGCCATCGTTTTTGGTGTGGTCTCCGTTCGGGAGGCGCCCGCTGTTAGCGCTACAGAATTGTTTCCCTTAAACGAGGGCACCAAAGTTCAGGTACTGGAAGAGCTCGATGGATGGGGACACATTGCTTTGGCAGATGGAACTCAGGGCTGGATGGAGCTCTCAGGCTTAAAAAAACTGAGGGAATTGCCTGAATAGACTCAATAACCCTCCTATTTTTATACCTTTGGAGGCTAAAATCCCTTTTCGCATAGAACTATGTTGGATCAACTGCAAAAACACTTGGATCAAGTGGCCGAATTCACTGCAGAAAATGCTGCTGCAGTGGAAGAATTTCGCATACAATACTTAGGTAAAAAAGGAGTCCTAGCTGCCTTATTTACCGACTTTAAGAATATACCCAACGATCAAAAAAAAGAATACGGCCAAAAGCTCAACGAGCTTAAAGAACGTTGTGCCGAAAAAATTGATGGTTTTAAAAGCCAAGACTCTAGTTCTACAGACAAACTAGGCAGTCTGGGCGATTTGACAAGACCTGGATTTCCCCAACCTATGGGGGCTATTCACCCGATTAGTGAGGTAAAAAACAGAATTGTCGAGATCTTTTCACGCATTGGATTTAATGTTTCTGAAGGTCCAGAGATGGAGGATGATTGGCACAATTTTACGGCGCTAAACCTTCCTGAATACCACCCGGCCAGAGATATGCAAGACACCTTTTTCTTGCAAACAGATCCAGATTGGATGTTGCGTACCCATACCTCATCCGTTCAGGTGCGTTATATGGAAACCCACCAACCCCCTATTCGAACAATATCGCCTGGAAGAGTGTACAGAAACGAGGCGATTTCCGCTCGATCTCACTGCTTTTTTCACCAAATCGAGGGGCTCTACATCGATAAAAATGTGTCGTTTGCTGACTTAAAACAAACACTGGCCTACTTTACCAACGCCTTATTCGGCACTTCTAAAATTAGGATGAGGCCTTCATACTTTCCGTTTACTGAACCCAGTGCTGAAGTAGATGTTTATTGGGGCTTGGAAACAGAAACTGACTACAAAATGACCAAAGGAACTGGTTGGTTGGAAATTATGGGTTGTGGTATGGTCGATCCTGAGGTCTTAAAAAATTGCGGCATTGATCCTGAAGAATATTCTGGATTTGCCTTTGGTATGGGTATAGACCGAATCGCCCTGTTGTTGCATCAGATTTCCGATATCAGGTTGTTGAGCGAGAATGATCTTCGCTTCTTAGAACAATTCCAGCCTAGATTTTAGTGGGTGGAGCTTCCCCATTGATTGAATGGGAATTTGGTCAAATTGGCGTTGTAGTATCTGGGATCTCCGGTTACTTCTGATCCCAACCACTCAGGATGTTGAAAAGCTTCATCCGCACGACTCAGTTCTATTTCAGCAATTACCAGACCGAGATTTTCTCCTGAAAAGACATCCACTTCAAACGTGTGTGCGCCTGCGGGCACGAAGTACCGAGTTTTCTCAATTCTACCGGGTAGACACAAACTAAAAAGGGCCTGTGCTTCTTCGCTGGACAAAGATTGCTCCCATTCAAACCTACTGGTCCCATCGACACTGGATTGTCCTTTAACGGTTAATTTACCTCCTTTATCCAGGACGCGCACGCGCACGACGCGGGCAGGATCAACAGACAAAAAACCTTGAGCGATAAACTCGTGGTGGGTCGCCAGATGAATAAACTCTTGAGACTGAACCAAAAACTTACGCTCGATTTCTACCATAGCCTGAGGCTAAATGATTTCAGTCACTTTTAAAGAGTTGACCATACCTTTTTCCTTAAGCGGCATCGAAGTCAAAGTAATGGTATAGTCCCCGGGTTGAAGTATTCCTTGGTCTTTACCAATCTGGTTAAGATCAGCAATAGTTTGGTCTGTGGACTCTCGTTTATCGTAGTAAAACGCCTTTACCCCCCAAAGCAAATTCAGTTGAGATAAGATGCGTTTGTTGGAAGTAAACACCAAAATATGGCAAGAAGGCCTGCACGCGGACACTTGGTAAGCGGTAAACCCACTGTTGGTCAACAATTGCAAAGACTTGGCCTCAATGTCTTTGGCCATGACTACGGCGTGATAACAAACCGATTTGGTGACAAATCGTTTGGTTTTTACCGACGGCGCTTCCGCAGGTACCTGAATGGAGTCTGCATCCTCAACACTTCTGAGGATTCTACTCATGGTCTCGATGACCTGAACTGGGTATTTACCCACGGAGGTTTCTCCAGAGAGCATCACCGCATCCGCGCCATCCATCACTGAGTTGGCTACGTCATTCACCTCAGCTCGGGTAGGCGTTAAGCTGTCGATCATGGTTTCCATCATCTGGGTGGCGATGATTACAGGAATACGCGCTTGTTTACACTTGCGCACCAATTGTTTTTGAATCAACGGAACCTCATGAGCGGGAATTTCCACACCAAGGTCACCACGAGCCACCATTAATCCATCGCAATAAGCGATGATTTGATCGATATTTTCAATAGCCTCTGGCTTTTCAATTTTAGCTACAATAGGAATCTTATAGTCGGAGTGCTCCTTAATCAGGTTTTGCAAATCCATGATGTCCTGGCTGTGGCGTACAAAAGATAATGCGATCCAATCCACCTGCTGTTCGATGGCAAATACTGCATCTTCAATGTCTTTCTCTGTAAGTGCTGGCAAGGATACATTGGTATTGGGCAGGTTCACTCCTTTTTTAGATTTAAAAGGACCTCCTTGAACCACCTTAGTCAATACACTGTCTACCCCATTGGAGCTCACCACTTCAAACATCAGTTTTCCGTCATCGACCAACACTTTCTCTCCTGGCTTTACATCTTGAGGGAACTGAGTGTAGGTCATGTATGCCTTGGTCTTATTTCCTACAAAAGGGGATCCGGTCATAAAAGTTACCTCATCACCTGGAGCTACTACACTGCCCTCCTCCATCACGCCTACGCGTAACTTAGGACCTTGAAGGTCTGCCAAAATCGACACGTGTAAACCGAGTTCTTCGTTTAAAGCGCGAATCATATCTATGCGCGCTTTCACGTCGGCGTAATCAGCGTGAGAAAAATTGACCCTAAAAACGTCTACCCCCGCTAGCATCATAGATTTGAGTACTTCAGGATTTTCGGTCGCTGGACCTAGGGTAGCGACGATTTTGGTCTTTTTGGTGAGTGACATATTAAAAAATTAAATTGTTTTTTGACTTTAATTGGTCGTAATCAACGGCAAACGCGGTCACGACTGAAGGGATTTGCAGCAGTGCCTCCAAGAGTTGTTCCTCTAAAGCTTGATCTGCTTCATCCACTTTGATAAAATAATCGACTTCTTTTAATTCTGGAACCAAGCATGCCCTTGTGGCCACTGGGGTATATTGAAATAAATCTCCATACTTTTCTTGAGAGAATACTTCGGTTTGATTGGCGATTAATTGCCAATAAGCGTCAGCGCTTAAATCTTCCCAACCAAAAACAGAAAACCGAGCATCACGGCCAAATTCAACATCTTGTTCTAGTCGCGCTAGACGTGTATTTAGAGATTTGTTGATTTGGTAGGCCAATGTGTAGTCTTCTAAAGGGGTGTGAATGGCTATGAGCAGACAAGGCTCGTCGTAGTAATCAATCGACAATTTATGTACAGCACTCATATGGCCAAAATCGATACAAATATATAATTATTGCTGAGCAAACCCGGGCAAATCCACATATTCTGCACGACAACTATCTTGATTTTGTTGTGTTTATCACGCTTGGGTGGGCTTTTCGTTGGATTTTATCTTGAAGTGAAAAATAGGCGCGTTTAGAGGCAATTTCCTCTGCCTTTTTCTTGGATGTTGCCCTTCCTTTTCCGGTCACCACGCCATCGACAACCAATTTGACACAGAAGTGCTTCTGAGCATCATTGCCGGAATCCACCGATATTTGATAGTCAAATCGTTTTTTTTCCTTTTGAAACCATTCAATCATCAAACTCTTGTAGCTGGCCACTTTACCTTCTAGTTGATCGAGATCAACATGTGGCTCAATAATTTTCCTGTAGATAAATTGAGAACAGGTTCCGTATCCTTGGTCCAGATAAACGGCGCCGACCAACGCTTCAAATAAATTCCCAAAAATATTGTCTCCGAAATGTTGTTCCTGGACTTTGCTGTCCACAAACTGTATGAGCTTTAACTCCTTACCCAACTCATTGAGGTGTTCCCTAGAAACAATCTTGGACCTCATCTTGGTCAGATACCCTTCATCACCCCCAGGTACGCTGTCGTAGAGATACTTGGCGATGATGGTTCCCAAAATGGAATCTCCTAAAAATTCAAGACGCTCATAGCTAAATGGGTGGCCATGAGCGTCTTTTTTTTGGGCAGAACTGTGGGTAAATGCTTTGCGGTAAAGCTCTAATTGTTGGGGGGTAAATCCCAAAATAGGCTTAAGTGCTTGCGCTAACTCTTTATCAGCTGCGCTTTGCTTGGTTGCCCTGGGCCAACGCAGTTTCATCAAACTTAGTCTTCTAAGGTTTTAAACAACACACAAGCATTATGCCCGCCAAAACCAAATGTATTACTCATCGCCACACGCACTTCTCTTTTCTGTGCTTTATTTAGCGTTAAGTTGAGTTCAGGGTTGATGTTTTCGTCCTGATTGACGTGGTTGATTGTAGGTGGTACTATACCGTATTTCATGGATAAAATGGAAGCAATGGCTTCAATAGCTCCAGCGGCTCCCAACAAATGCCCCGTCATAGACTTAGTTGAATTGATGTTGATCTTAGGCGCATGATCCCCAAATACTTTACTGATCGCTTTGAGTTCAGCAACATCACCTAGAGGCGTCGAAGTACCATGAGTGTTGATCGCGTCTACTTCATGTGGCTGCATGCCCGCATCTTTCAAGCAATTTTCCATAACCCGAACCACACCTAATCCTTCTGGATGAGGAGCGGTAATGTGGTACGCATCGCTAGACAATCCTCCACCGGCAACTTCCGCATAAATTTTAGCACCGCGAGCTTTGGCGTGTTCGTACTCTTCAAGGATAAGCGCTCCAGCTCCTGCAGGATGCCGCTGCCGAGCGACGCCACCGCCGCGTCGGCGCGGCCCTCCATGATGGCGCGAACGCCTTCCGGGTAACTGGTGACGTTGACCGGCACCACGTCGTCCGGCGTCAGGCCCGCGTTGGCGAGCGCAGAGCGCGCGGTCAGCGTCGCGCCGGAGAAGGCCCCGTAGTTGACGACGACCCGCTTGCCGCGCAGGTCGGCGAGGGTCTTGATGCCCGAGTCCGGGGTCGTGATCATCGACAACCGGATCGGCGAGCCCAGCATGATGGTGGTCATGGCGTAGCCCTTGCCACCGTTGGCGCCTTCGAAGGGCCACACCGCCCGCGAGGCAAACAAGGCCTCGATCGGGTTGGCGATGCCCATGT
>JALQVG010000068.1 GCA_023260435.1 Flavobacteriaceae bacterium
TAGCTAAATCCTCAGGCAATACCCCTTTGGCCAATGCTTCTACTTCATTTTGGTTGCTTTGATCCGCCCCTAACTGAAGCAATGAGGAAAAATGGGGACAATCAGCTAGTTGATTAAATGAATACACCTCAACCAATGAAGTCTGAGCCCTGATTGCTTTGATTTTTTCGTAGACGGTAGCACAGGAAACAAAACAATACTTTGATTCTGAATGGTTGAGAATATAGGCGTAATCTTCTTCTGTAATTGTGGGATAAATCGGTACGTTCTGGGCGCCAATCTGCATAATTCCCACATCGAGAATGTTCCACTCCGTTCGGTTGGTCAGTGAAATAACCGCAATTTTATCGTTTTTCTTAACCCCTAACCTCAACAATGCTCGACTGACAGCATGAGCCTGTTGCATAAACTCTGCGGAGGAAATCGATTGCCAAAGTCCTTGATATTTCATCTCATATGCCTCCTGAAGTGGAAAATGATCTAATTGGTATTGAGCAAAATCAAAAAGACGGGTAGGTTGCTGGTTCATAAACACATATTTCATCGAAAAATACAAAAATATAGACTAAAAAGTGTACAAAATTTAACAGTCATTTACTATGCATGCATAATAAATTTTCTATATTTACATACATTCATTACCCTTATGAAGGAGCGAACCATCGACTACACTTTGCGCAACACATGGCAAGGGATCGTCAAAATGTACAATGAAGAGGCAAAAAAAATGGACTCCACGATGGCGACTGGCTTTACATTGTTGAGTATAGATCCCAAAACCGGCACACCATCTACCTCTTTGGGACCAAAAATGGGATTGGAATCAACCAGTATTTCAAGGATTCTGAATAACCTAGAAAAAAAAGCACTCATCGAGCGCAAAGCTCATCCACTAGACGGCAGAAGTGTTTTAATTCACCTCACACCTGAGGGAATCAAAATGCGGGACCTATCCAAATCGTTTGTTTTGGATTTTCACGATAAGGTGATGGAAAAAACGTCTAAAATTCAACTAAAACATTTTTTTGAGGTGGTGGATATCATCAATCAAATTACCTCTGAACGCAGTTAATCCCAAGATATGAACAGACACATCAAAAAAGCAGCCGTCATTGGATCGGGCATCATGGGGAGTGGTATTGCCTGCCACCTAGCCAATATTGGTGTAGAAGTATTACTATTAGATGTTGTTCCTGATTTGAACAAAATCCAACCGGCAGACCTCAAAAAAATTGTGCAGCCCAGAAACTTTTTAGCAGAAAAAGCTTTGGCTCAAGCACTTAAACAAAAACCTGCGCCGCTCTACCACGCAGGATTTGTGAAGCGAATTACTCCAGGCAATTTAGAAGACCATTTGCCTCAGATCGCCGAGGTAGATTGGATTATCGAAGTGGTTGTGGAGCGATTAGATATCAAGCAACAAGTATTTGCCCAAATCGAAAAATACAGAAAGCCTGGAACCTTGATCACCTCAAACACCTCAGGGATTCCCATTCATTTGATGTCCGAGGGACGCGGCCTTGATTTTCAGGAGCATTTTTGCGGGACACATTTTTTTAACCCTGCTCGATACCTCGATCTATTTGAAATTATACCCGGACCAAAAACCAAGGCGGATGTATTGTCATTCTTATCCTACTACGGAACCACGTTCCTAGGTAAAACATCCGTATTGGCCAAGGATACTCCGGCATTTATCGGAAACCGCATTGGGATTTTTGGTATTCAAAGTCTATTTCACCTGATCCAAAAACTGGATATGACGATTGAGGAGGTGGATAAACTAACCGGTCCAGTGATCGGAAGACCTAAATCTGCTACTTTTCGCACGGTCGACGTGGTTGGTTTAGACACTTTAGTACATGTGGCCAACGGAATAGCAGAGCACTGTCCACAGGACGAAAAACACCACTTGTTTCAAATACCCCATTTCATCCAACACATGATGGAACAAAAGTGGTTAGGCAGTAAAACTGGAGGAGGATTTTACAAGAAGGTCACCGCAGAAAACGGAACTTCCTCCATACACGGATTAGACTTAAAGACATTGACCTACAGAGCGCCTAAGAAAGCCTCATTTGCCACCTTGGAAGGCACTAAATCCATTGATAGAGTGATCGATCGATTTGCGGTTTTGGTCGATGGGAAAGATAAAGCCGGAGAATTTTACAGGGCTTCTTTCTCCGATATGTGGAGTTACATAGGCCACCGTATCCCCGAGATCACGGATGAGCTGTACCAAATTGATGAAGCGATGAAAGCTGGCTTTGGGTGGGAACACGGACCTTTTCAAATCTGGGACGCTGTGGGGCTGGACAAAGGGCTTGAACTCATAAAAGCGCACGGAAACACCTGTGCTGCTTGGATTGAGGAAATGAAATCGCTAGGGCACCGTTCGTTTTATAAGGTTGAAGAAGGAGCAAC
>JALQVG010000102.1 GCA_023260435.1 Flavobacteriaceae bacterium
GTCCCCATCACCACTGAGTAAACTCAAGGTGACATAGGGGTAGGGCAGTGAGCCTACTTCAGTAAACACCCAATCTTTTTTCGAAAATCCTGCAGATCCTCCGTGCAATTGATAATAGTCGGTGCTTTCTAAGTGAATAGGTTTCCCCCCCAACACACCTTTTGAGTTGATTCTTCCAGCATGCCTACCGATCACAGCTCCCGTATGCCAAGGGTCATTGCGGTAACTAGCTTCATCGCCTAGACTGATGATCAAATTTTTCCCTTTGTACGTAAAACGATGTAAAATGGCACCATAACTCAATACGGATATGGATAAATCTCCGTGATTCAGTGTAATGGATCGTTCCACTGTGGGGTTCATCAATGGCTATCTTTTTTGAGCAAATCGGGTCTTTTTGCTTTGAATGCTTCAAAACGAGGTACGGAAACAGCCCTGATATATGGGTTGTTGGGGTTCTTCTTTTCAAAGTCTTGATGGTACCCTTCAGCGGCATAAAATAATGACATGGGCTTAATTTCAGTGACCAGAGGTTTTTTGTATTTACGAGCTTGTTGGGCCATTACTGATTCAATATCTTGGCGTTCTTGAGCGTTGCTGTAGAAGGCAATTGATCGGTATTGAGTTCCTCGGTCAGGTCCTTGTTGATTTAAGGTTGTTGGGTCATGGGACTCGAAAAAAGCAGTCACCAATGTTTTAAATGAAACCTGTAGTGGATTGTAACTAACTTCAACCGCTTCAGCGTGTCCAGTTCTTCCCTGAACCACTAATTCATAAGTGGGATTGGCATAATTTCCTCCAGCATAACCAGACACAGCCTCTTCAACGCCCTCTAGGGATTCAAATACAGCTTCAACACACCAAAAACATCCCCCCGCGAAATAGGCTTTTTTAAGGCTAGATTTTTGGGTTTGACCTTGAGCCACACCCACGGATAAAAATAAAATCCACAATAACTTATTCATAAACTCCTGGTTGTTTGATCTCAAAATTCTCTGCCTTTTTCGCTTCTTCCACTTGTTTCCTCACATCAGCCAGCAACGCTTTTGCATCGTACACAATACCGTCTTTAATGGTAAACAGAACTCCGCCAACGCGAACGACTTCGTTGCTTTGATTAAGTCTAATCGCTCCTGTACCATAAAGCACCTTGAAGTTTTGTAGCGGATTTTCGCCAACCAATACCATATCCGCTTTCTTTCCGACAGTGATACTCCCGATTTGATCTGCTACACCTAGAGCTTCAGCTCCTTTTAGTGTGGCGGATTGGATCACTTCAAGTGGATGAAAACCAGCTTCACGCAGTAATTCTAATTCACGGATGTAGGCAAATCCATAAAGTTGGAATATGTATCCAGAGTCAGATCCCGTAGTTACCCGTCCTCCTTTATTCTTGAACTCATTGATAAATTGCATCCAAAGTTGGTAGTTTTTCTTCCACGCAACCTCTTGTTCAGTACCCCAATCGTGCCAGTAGGAACCATGAGATATCATGCTGGGTTGATAAAAACGCCAAAGTGAGGGTAGTGTATAGAGTTCGTGCCATTCGGCTCTACGTGCAGCCTGTAGGTCCCTGTTGGCCTCGTAAATATTGAATGTAGGGTCAATGGTGAAATCTAGAGCAAGTAATTCATCCATAACGGCATTCCATTTAACGGTGCCTGGTTGTGCTGCTTGAGCCCATAGTTTACCCGCTTCTTCAAACCTATTTTGCTCGTTGTTGTAGTTGTAGTCAAGTGAATATTGTTGAACGGTTTGTCCGTCAAAAAGCGCTTCTGGTAGTCCGTACCAATGTTCCATAGAAGTGAGTCCAGCTCGAGCAGAGTGCAAGACATTCCAACGCGCTACATTAAGTTGAGCGTGGTGGCAAGCTGACCTTAAGCCGAGTGCTTTGTTTTCTTGAAGCGCAGCTTCCATGATGGCGGGTTCTGCACCAAAAAATTTAATACCATCCGCTCCTTTTTTGGCATTTTCACGCACCCATAGTCTGGCCTGTTCTGGGGTGTTGATTCCCCCTTTTTGACCTTCACCAAACCCAGTATAGGCAAAGATCCTGGGGGCAATAATGTTGTTTTTCTCACTGTCTTTCTTCAGGGCCAAGGTAATGTCTAATCCACGACCACTGGGTTCTCTGACTGTAGTTACCCCATGGGCCATCCATAGCTTAAACACATAATCGGGGGAGGTACCCTGAGCATCTCCTCCGATATGGCCGTGCATATCTACAAATCCAGGTAACAAATACATCCCTGTGGCATCAATTTCATGACCACCTGGCTTTAAAGCAGGTCTGCTCTTGGGATTAATGGGGACATTAGGGTATCCGACCACCCTTACTTGCGTAATGATATTATTTTCTACAACAACATCGACGGGACCTTGTGGTGGAGCACCTGTTCCATTGATCAAGGTAACCCCACGGATAATTAATTGATCAAATGGACCTTGACTCAAGGACTGCTGTGCCCAAGATAGGGTGCAAGTCAGCAAAATGGTGTAAAAAAATATCTTTCGCATATGTGTTATGAATTTACCAGCACCCATGTTCCTTGTTTAAGCAAGGGCTCGGCTTGTTTATATTTCATTTCCTTTTGTTCCCCGTTCATAATGTTCTTAAGCATCACTTTGTCGTTTCTTCCCATTTTGGGGGCTTGGCGTACTACGGTTTCCACTGGTGCCTGTTTTGAGACAGAAGCACCTGCATTCCGCGCTTGTGCAGCTCGTTCATCACTGTTGGGTATCTCCTCTATTGATAAGGCAAGTTTTTCTTTAGGACGGATTACTTGTGCCTCTCTCACTGAGGGCGCTTGAGGTCCTTCAGGTAGTTGTGCTTTAAATAAGAAGGATATAATCTCTTTGTTTACCCGGTCGATCATGGATTTAAAGAGCTCAAATGCTTCAAACTTATAGATCAACAAATGATCTTTTTGTTCGTGAACAGCTAGTTGAACGGATTGTTTTAATTCATCCATTTTGCGCAAATGAGTTTTCCAGGCTTCGTCGATGAGTGCTAGATTGATGTTTTTTTCAAAGTCTGCAACTAATTGTTTCCCTTGTGTCTGGTATGCTTTCTCTAAGTGCGTGACTACATTTAACGATTTCATTCCGTCAGTAAATGGAACGGATATTCGCTCAAAGTGACTATTTGGATCGTTGTAGACCTTTTCAATTACCCCAAAAGCTGATTGGGCAGCACGCTCCATTTTTTCCGTGTACCGTTCACGGACCATTTGATAGAGGTATTGGGCTGATTGGCCTGCGCTCATCTTGCTCCATGTCTCTTCATTAAGTCCTGGTTCAAGACCAAAATACGTGATTACTTCGTACGTGAAATTTTTGAAATCCCCAGCCAGTTTGTTTTGTTCTGAGATTAATTCACAGGTATCAAACATCATATTGGCAATGTCGAGTTGTAATCGTTCGCCGTTTAGTGCATGTCTGCGTCGTTTGTAAATCACTTCCCTTTGGGCGTTCATGACATCGTCGTATTCCAAAAGGCGTTTGCGTATGCCAAAGTTATTTTCCTCAACTTTTTTCTGAGCGCGCTCAATGGATTTAGTCATCATGCTGTGTTGGATGACTTCACCTTCTTCAAGACCCATACGGTCCATCAGTTTAGCTACGCGATCAGATCCAAAAAGGCGCATGAGGTTGTCTTCTAGAGACACATAAAACTGTGAGCTGCCTGGATCTCCCTGGCGCCCAGATCTACCCCTTAACTGTCGGTCAACCCTTCTGGAGTCGTGTCGTTCTGTTCCGATAATCGCCAGACCACCAGCCTGTTTAACCTCTTCACTGAGTTTAATGTCCGTACCACGACCGGCCATATTGGTGGCAATAGTGACCACTCCAGGTTTTCCAGCCTCGGCCACAATATCTGCTTCCTTTTTGTGGAGTTTTGCATTCAGTACATTGTGGGGAACTTTGCGTAAATCGAGCATGCGCGAAAGCAATTCTGAAATTTCCACAGAGGTAGTTCCGATAAGTACCGGCCTTCCTTGAGCGGAAAGACCTACTACTTCATCGATAATGGCGTTGTATTTTTCTCTTTTGGTCTTGTAAATCAGGTCTTCCTTATCTTTTCTAGCAATAGGTCTATTAGTGGGAATTTCCACAACATCCAAATGGTATATTTCCCAAAGTTCTCCTGCTTCAGTCACTGCAGTTCCAGTCATACCAGACAACTTGTAGTACATGCGGAAGTAGTTTTGCAAGGTCACAGTGGCAAATGTTTGGGTTAATGCCTCAATGCGCACATTTTCCTTGGCCTCGATCGCCTGGTGTAATCCATCGGAATACCTTCTTCCATCCATGATCCTTCCTGTTTGCTCATCGACGATCATTACCTTGTTGTCCATGACTACATAGGCTACATCTTTTTCAAACAGAGTATACGCTTTAAGCAGCTGGTTTAAGGTGTGAATTCGTTCACTTTTTATCGAGAAGTCTCTGAACAGTTGTTCTTTCTCTGCAGCTTGAACGGATGGCTCCAAACCTTTTTGTTCGATTTTAACCATTTCTGTGCCAATATCTGGAAGAATGAAGAAATCAGAATTATCCGCTGTAGATAACTCTTTGATACCGTTATTGGTCAGCTCTATTTGGTTATTTTTCTCATCGATGACAAAAAGCAGGGTTTCATCCACCTTGTACATTTCCCGGTTGTTGTCCTGCATGTATTGACGCTCAGTCTTTTGAAGCAATTGTTTGATTCCTTCCTCGCTGAGGTATTTGATCAATGCTTTGTTTTTAGGTAGACCACGGTATACCCTGAGCAACTGAAATCCTCCTTCTTTCAAGTCTCCTTCAGCTATTTTTTTCTTAGCTTCTACCAATACACCAGTCAGATAGTTGCGTTGGGCATTCACCAATCGCTCAACCTGAGGCTTTAACTCATTGAACTCATGACGATCGCCCTCTGGAACGGGGCCCGAAATAATTAATGGGGTACGCGCATCATCGATCAATACAGAATCCACCTCATCCACAATGGCGTAGTGGTGAGGTCTTTGGACCAATTCGCCGGGCTGATGGGCCATGTTGTCTCTGAGGTAGTCAAAGCCAAATTCATTGTTAGTCCCATAAGTGATATCGGCCAAATAGGCTTTTCTTCTTCCCGGTGAATTGGGTTGATGATGGTCAATACAGTCGACGGTAAGTCCATGAAACTCAAAAATTGGAGCCATCCAGGCGCTATCCCTTTTGGCCAAATAATCATTGACCGTGACTAGATGAACTCCTAAGCCACTGAGTGCGTTTAGGTATACGGGGAGGGTGGCTACCAGGGTTTTCCCTTCACCTGTTTGCATTTCAGCAACTTTACCTTGATGAAGCACCATTCCCCCGATCAGCTGTACGTCATAGTGAACCATGTCCCAACGCACCGACTTTCCAGCAGCATTCCAACTGGTGTGCCATTTGGCTTGATCACCGGATAAAACGACATAATCTTTGTCTGCAGAAAAAATTCGGTCTTGTTCCGTAGCGGTAACGGTGATCGAGTCGCTTTGGGCAAATCGTTTGGCCGTTTCTCGAACAACCGCAAATGCCTCGGGCAACAAATAATCCAATGCTGCATCTATGGTTTTTTTGCGTTGTTCTTGTAGTTCATCGATTTGGGTATAAAGGGCCTCGTTGGCATCGATATCCTGTTGAGATAAACTCTCTTGTTTTAAGGCGTCAATCTGTTGGTCAAGCGCTGATGTTTGCCCAGCGATATACGCTTTAAACCCCTTGGTTTTTTCACGAAGTTCATCGGCGCTTAATAGGGAAAGCGCTTGTTCGTGTTGTTTGATTTTTTGTAATAAAGGCTGAAGTGCTTGTACATCCTTCTGGGCTTTGTCGCCCACAAACACTTTTAGGATTTGATTAATAAAACTCATCTGGTAATAAAATGCTATGTTTTGCTTTGTTTGTCAAGCAAAACCTTTCAAAAATACGTAAAAAAAAAGCCTCAACAGAGGCTTTTTTAGGTTTGTTTGTCAACAGGTTTAATACTCGTCTTCGTTCCAAAGATAGTCTTCGTCTGAAGGGTAATCCGGCCATATCTCATCGATGCTTTCGTAGATTTCACCACCTTCTTCTTCCATAGATTGAAGGTTTTCTACGACTTCTAATGGTGCCCCTGTTCTGATGGCGTAGTCAATTAATTCGTCTTTGGTTGCTGGCCAAGGCGCATCGCTCAAATATGAAGCCAATTCTAAAGTCCAGTACATATCGGTTTGGGGTTAAATTAGATTTTTGCAAAAATAATTTTTAATCCCAACCCTGCAAGTTAAAAAATAATTAAAAAGATGTTGTCTAAGGATTTGATATCCAAAGGGTTTCGTCAACCCCTTCACGCAGACTGACCATCCTAGACCAAACAAACAAATAATCCGATAAACGGTTGACAAAAACTACTGTCTGTACAGGTATTTCAGCCAATTGATCCAAGCCTACTAATCTTCGCTCAGCAGTTCGGCAACAGGTTCTTGCCAGGTGCACTAAGCCAACTTTCGGATTCGCGCCTGGGATGATGAAATTGGTTAGTGGGGGTAGTACGGTCGCCCAATGATCCATACGCACTTCCATGGCTTCAACCAAGAAGTCCCAATGTGCGGCGTCAAATCGCGACATTTCACCACTTCGATCAACTGCCAGGGTAGCGCTTATTTCAAAAAGGGCCTTTTGTATAGCAATAAATTCAAGATTGATTTCTGGATCCATTTCGGAATCACGCAACAAACCAAGACGTGTGTTTAGTTCGTCCAAACACCCATTAACTTCGATGCGCGCATCGTTTTTGTCCACTATGTTGCCATCGAGCAACATGGTTTTTCCTCGGTCTCCAGTTTTTGTATA
The DNA here is from genome assembly GCA_023260435.1 of Flavobacteriaceae bacterium. GTDB lineage: Bacteria > Bacteroidota > Bacteroidia > Flavobacteriales > Flavobacteriaceae > MAG-120531. The sequence goes on from JALQVG010000102.1 coordinate 6,844, forward strand.
GATCTTCATCTGAGCTACTTTAGCCAAAAATATTCTTTTTCTTGTCCTTTTTTAGCCACCAGAATTCCGTGTTTTCCCGTGTCGATTGACAGGGTAAAAATCTCGCTTAACATCTTCCAATTTAGCCAAGATGTACGGTTGCTTCTGATGTTTTTTATCAATACCGTGCCGCGTTCAAATTGGGCCATCTCTTGAAGTCTATGCCACTGATCATCAGTGATTTCATGCGCATTTGCCTCAGCAAATATACTTTTTTTTTCTTCGGAAATCAGTCGTTGTTCCAACCAACTTTGTAAGACCTGTTCCCAGTCTGAATGCTGCCTTGAATGTTTTTTCCAAAAATTCTGATGAAAATCAAATACAAAAGGGGAGTGTATTCCTTGAATATGTATCGAATTCAAGTAATAGATCGTCCAACTCTGAACCTGCCATAGTAGGTTACTGACCCATTTCATCGCTGTATTCCATCCATTTCATCGTTTTTTCATCTATTTCATCGGTTAGTTTAGCCAATTTAATGGAAAGTTTGGTCATTTCATCTGGGCTCAATCCAGGGTTCAAAAAAGCGGATTCAAGTTCCGATTTTTCTTTTTCTAATGCGGAGATTTGAGTTTCTATCTTTTGTATTTCTTTTTTGATCTGCTGGTTTTGTTGTGGAGTCTTTACTTTGGTCACCTCTTTTTTCGTCTCAGCGCTTTGGCTTGAAGAAGATTTAGGGGTGTCTTGAGTATAGGCTCGATAATCCGAATAGTTGCCCGGAAAGTCAGTAAAGTCTCCTTGGCCCTCGAACACCAATAAATGATCGACAATTTTATCCATGAAATAGCGGTCGTGTGAAACTACAACCAGGCATCCTGGGAAGTCGAGCAGAAAAGATTCCAATACGCCCAGGGTCACTACATCCAGGTCATTGGTTGGCTCATCTAAGATTAAGAAATTTGGATTTTGAATCAATACCGTGCACAGGTAAAGTCTTTTGCGCTCCCCACCACTGAGTTTTTCTACGTAGTCGTATTGTTTTTTTCTGTCGAATAAAAATCGTTCCAGCAGTTGAGACGCACTGAGTTGGCGTCCGTGTTTTAGCGGAATGTATTCGCCAAATTCTTGGATAACTTCAATGACTTTTTGTCCGGGTTTTACCTCGATACCCGCTTGGGTATAGTATCCGATTTGAACAGTTTCTCCCAAGACTATTTTACCTCCTTGTGGATCAATTTTGCCGCTGATTAAATTGAGAAAAGTAGACTTTCCCGTCCCGTTCTTTCCGACAATTCCCAGCCTTTCAGCTGGTTGAAAATGATAGGAGAATCCATCAAGAATTACTTTTTGTCCAAAAGCGTGGTGTACTTTGTGGCATTCAATGATTTTGGCACCCAAACGATTCATATTGATCTCGAGTTGGATTTTGTGTTCCTGCCTGCGCTGTTTGGTTTTTGCCTCAATGGCAGCAAAATCGTCAATCCTGGATTTTGACTTGGTCGTTCTTGCTTTTGGTTGTCTTCTTATCCAATCCAGTTCAGATTTAAAAACCTGATCGTTTTTGTGTTGCATTAAGGCTTCAAGCGCCAGTCTTTCCTGTCTTTTCTCCAGGAAGTAACTATAGTTTCCCGAGTAGTGATACAACTCGCCTCTGTCGAGCTCGATGATTTGATCACATACCCGTTCCAGGAAATACCGATCGTGGGTTACCATGAATAAGGTCATCTTTTCCTTGGCAAAGTAGGCTTCTAGCCATTCAATCATCTCTAAATCCAAGTGGTTGGTCGGTTCATCCAACAACAACACATCAGGAGTCTCTAACAGAGCTAAGGCTAGTGCCAATCGTTTCTTTTGACCGCCCGACATATTTCCCACTTTAAGGGTTAAATCATCTAGCTTTAATCGAGATAAAATTTGTTGGTACTGAAATTCAAAATCCCAGGCACTGGATCGCTCCATGGCTTCAAAAGCAACTTGATAACTTTTTTCATCCTCCGGATGAAGCAGTGCGTGTTCATATGCAGTGATCACACGCATCATGGGGTGATCTGCTCTAGTCAATGTCTCTTCAATGGTCCATTCGTTGTTCAAATCAGGCTCTTGAGCCAGAAATGCGAGTTTCATGTCCTTGCGGTAGTTCACCTGTCCTTGATCAGGGAGGGTTTTGCCTGCGATGATGTCCAAAAGGGAGGATTTGCCAGAACCGTTTTCAGCGATCAAACCAATTTTTTGTCCTTTGTTGATGCCAAAGGAAATATCTTTAAATAATATACGCTCGCCAAATGAGCGAGCGACTTGTTCAATACTGATTAAATTCATGGATTTGACTTAAGCATGAGTATTTGGGACATGCTGAGTGCACACCAAATAGGTAACATCATCCAATGAAAGGATTGGATTCCTAGCACCCAAATTACCAGACAGATTGAGATACCCAGTAATACAAGGATGTTTAACGTACGTTGGACGCGTTTCTTATTGATCCAAAAAGGTGAAAATACCAACCATGGTTGTGCCCAAAATAGATGTGCATTCCACGCAGTAGTTTGATGATCAGTGGCTACCCAAAGCAACATCAAGACAACTCCAACAGCACCGCTTAATGTGTGTAATAATCCGCGGGTAAACCGTTGTGAAGTGATTTTTGTTCGGGTAAACCATACGATCAAAATCAAGAGTAGCCCCAAGGTGAAAGGCCCCAATAGATGTATTCCAGGAGTAGGAGAGGTCAGTTCTGGCTCAGCTAGGTACCTGTCTTGTCGTACGGCTGACCTGTCATTCCACAAGGCAGTGGAGAGTTGTTGAGCGGCATACTCCGGTAAGAACTGTGCTTGAAAATTACTGGTAGGTTGATCAATCATCGAACCCAAAGCCAGATCGATACCCCAACCTCCCCAACTATTAAGGGGCAGATTTTCTGCGATCAATTCGCGATAACTTTTTTTAGAATGTTCCTGAGCGAGGGGATATACTAACGCACCTTGACTTACGTCGAGCAGTAAGTCCCTGATTTTTGTGGCACAATTGGCATAAAAAAAGTCGTAGAGGTAGAACCTGTTTTCAGGTCGATAATTTTGTTCCAGGCGTTGAAGTAGTTTATACGAGGTGGCTTGGTCTATGTCTAGCACTTGTTCTCTGACCCATCTGCCTTCCTGTGTGAACGCCTGAATAAAACCTGAAGTTTCGTGTTTTCCTAAAAAATAGCGCAGTTTACCTTTGGCGAAATTTAAATAAAAATTGGGGGCATTAAAATCGAACAATCCGTAATTGTAAATCACATCAAGACCGGTCGATTCATCCTTAATTCTCAAGGCGGAGTGGCCAAATTTAGCATAGAGTTCGGCACCCGGACCACAAGTGATTAAACTCACTTGAAGTTCGGGTGTATTGACACCTACATCAGTCGTCTGAGCCCATGAAGGGATGCAGAAAAATCCAATGAATAAAAGGAAAATAAACTGTTTTTTCACGCCGCTAATATCGTCATTTCTTTGGCAAATACCTCAGAAAATAAGCCTATAAAACGCTATATTTACCCCATGAAGCAGTACTTAACTTTCCTGCCAAACACCCTTACTTTAGGTAATTTGGCGATGGGTATATTGGCCATTTTAGCTTTGTTTGACGATCGTCCATTATGGGCCGTTTCATTTTTACTCGCCTCCATGGTGTTGGATTTTTTTGATGGTTTTGCCGCCCGCTGGTTAGGGGTTAGTGGTGATTTAGGCAAGCAGCTAGATTCATTGGCAGATATGGTCAGCTTTGGTATTGCACCCACAATTTGGCTGTTATTGGCCCTTAAAAAAACGTGCTTCTGTGTCTACACCAACGATGCAGACTCCATTCTGGATACCTTGTGGAACAAACCCTCTTTAAGTATACCGCTTTTAGTGGGATTAGCAGCCGCCTATCGATTAGCTACATTTAATATCGATCAAAGACAAACCACTCGATTTATCGGATTACCAACACCGGCCAACGCTTGGATGATCATGTCAATTCCTTTGGCCATACACTATGATCCTCAAGGTGTTTTAGCGTTTTGGGCCGAAGATCCAAGGTTTTTGATGGGAGTCTCTATTTTTTCTGCTTGGGCCATGACATCGACGATAAATTTACCCTCATTCAAAATGTCTGGTCTTTCGCCAAAAAAGTACCCCGAGCAATATATGCTACTGCTGTTAGGCCTAGCGTTACTCCCCCTATTGGGTTGGTCTGCCCCGTTTTTTTGGGTGATTGGCTACCTGGTGATCGGTGGATTGTTTTCCCTTAAAAAGTAATTACTTCTTGGTCCTGAGTTCGAAATTTTGTCCCAGGTAAACTTTGCGCACCATTTCATCCTGAGCGAGTTCTTCCGGAGTTCCCGATTTGAGGATCCCACCTTCAAACATCAGGTAGGAGCGCTCAGTAATGGCCAGGGTTTCTTGGACGTTGTGGTCGGTGATTAAAATGCCAATGTTCTTGCTCCGCAGTTGATCAATAATTTTTTGAATATCTTCTACTGCCACCGGGTCAACTCCGGCAAATGGCTCATCCAATAAAATAAATTTAGGATCAGTCGCCAAAGCTCGTGCGATTTCTGTCCTTCTGCGTTCACCCCCAGAGAGCAAATCGCCTCTGTTCTTTCGGATATGACCTAATCCAAATTCTTCGATGAGCGCTTCCATTTTATCCATCTGTTCTTGTTTGCTCCAGGAGGTAAGTTCCAATACGCTTAAAATATTATCCTCTACCGACATTTTTCTGAAGACCGAAGCTTCTTGAGCAAGGTAACCGATTCCGTTCTGAGCACGTCGGTACATCGGGAATGTAGTGATGTCTTTATCATCCAAATAAATGTGACCTGAATTGGGCTTGATCAACCCAACGATCATGTAAAACGAAGTGGTTTTTCCTGCTCCGTTAGGGCCTAAAAGCCCTACAATCTCTCCTTGATTTACCTCGAGGGAGATGCCTTTAACCACTTTTCTTCCTCTGTAGGATTTGGTGATTTCCTCTGCCCTGAGCTTCATGATTGTTGATTTTGTAAAGCTTCCCAGTACTCATAGGCTCGTCTCAGGTGAGGCACCACGATGGTACCACCCACCAGCGTAGCAATGCCCAAAGTCTCCATGATTTCCTCGTGTTGAGCCCCTGCATTTTTGGCGTGCTCTAAGTGGTATTTCACACAATCATCACAGCGCAATACCGCTGAAGCCACCAGTCCCAAAAGCTCTTTAGTCTTCACATCCAGGGCACCTTCACTATACGCATTGGTGTCCAAGTTAAAAATTCGCTTGATCAGTTTGCTCTGTGGGTCACCCAACAGCTTTTCGTTCATTTTGGAACGATATTCATTAAATGATTCAACTGGATTTTCCATTTTTTGCTGCTTTTTTTCGTTCGCCCCGAAGAACAAATCGGGATATGTGAATACTGACCTCGTAGAGTATTAAGATGGGGATTGAAACAATGATTTGACTGGCTACATCTGGCGGAGTAATTACAGCAGAAACGATCAAGACCAATACAGAAGCCACTTTTCGGTATTTTTTTAAGAATTCTGGTGTAACCAAACCTATTCTGGTCAGGAAGTAAATCAGAATGGGTAACTCAAATATAAGTCCACAAGCAATTACAGAAGATCGTACAATGGCTATATAGGAGGATAAATCGATTTGATTGGTTACTTCATCACTAACCGTATAGCTGCCCAAGAAATTAATGGAAAGTGGGGCAACTATGTAATAGCCGAATAAGACCCCTAGAAAGAACAGGAAGGAAGCGATGAAAATAAATCCACGGGCATTTTTACGCTCATTATCGTAAAGTCCAGGGCCGATAAATCGCCATATTTCCCAAAGTACATAGGGGAATCCTATAATAAACCCAGCCCAGATCGACGTCCAGATATGTGCGGAGAACTGCCCAGCCATCTCACGACTCTGTAGGATAAATAATGGCTCAGTGCTGCAAAAAGCGCCCTCAAAACCTAGTTTTTGAGATAAAAAGCAGAAAAAACGATAGGTCGGAAAGTCTGGTTGCTTTGGGCCAAACAACAAGGTGTTAAAAATGAAATCCTTCATCAAAAATGCGGCAAATCCCAAAATAACTACGGCTGCAGTAGCGCGAATTAAATGCCACCTTAACTCTTCTAAATGATCCAAGAAGGACATTTCATTCACATCTTTTTTTTGCTTCATGAGGCGATTCCTTCCTGAATTAGATTGTGTAAGTGAACAATTCCTTGATAGGCACCCGATTTATCCACAGCGATGAGCTGTGTGATGCTGTTGGCTTGCATCAAAGACATAGCATCAACAGCTAAGGATTCCACATCTATAGTTTTTGGATTTTTTGACATAATGTCTTGTGCGGTTAAACCACCAATATTGTCATGTACAGCCAGCATTCTTCGAATGTCACCATCGGTGATTACCCCGACCAATTGATCTCCGTCCATAACTGCCGTAACGCCTAACATTTTTTGAGATATTTCAACAATGGCGTCTTTGACTTTACTGTTGATTTGAACCATAGGTCGTTGGTTTTGCAAGGTGATGTCTTTGACGCTCAGGTATAATTTTTTTCCCAAGGCACCACCGGGATGAAATTTGGCAAAGTCTTCAGCATTAAATCCCTTTTGTTCGAGCAAACAGACGGCCAATGCATCCCCCATGGCCAATTGTGCTGTAGTACTCGTAGTAGGGGCCAAATTGTTTGGGCAGGCTTCTTTGGGTACATACGTATTGAGTACAAAATCTGCTTGTTGCCCCAGAAAGGAATCAGGGTTGCCTGTTATGGCAATTAACTTATTTTCTCCTCGTTTTAACAAGGGGACTAATACTTTGATTTCTGGTGTATCCCCGCTTTTGGAAATACAGATGATGCTGTCACCGTCTTGAATAGACCCTAAATCTCCGTGTATCGCATCAGCGGCATGCATGAATAAAGCCGGTGTACCCGTTGAATTCATCGTGGCAACAATTTTGTTCCCAATCACGGCACTTTTTCCAATTCCAGTAACGACTACTCTTGATTTCGAACGGTGAATATGGTGCACAGCCTGAGCAAATTCATCGCCTAACAGAGGAATGAGTCCCAGTAAAGCATGGCTTTCTAATTCAAGTGTTCTTCGGGCACTGTTCAATATGGCTTGAAAATCGCTCAATTTTGCATTGATTTTGGTTGGATGCCCAAAAAAACAGATGTATTTTTGGGTCACACAAAATTAATCAAATAAAACAAACCTCCTTTTTTCCGTGTTTTATTTTAAAAGGAGGGGATCATTGCAGTAAAATGCTTAATTTAAGGGAAGTTTGACCACCCAACCAGATCAAGTAACCCATATGACTACTAAGGAGGAATTAAGTGCGCAATTGCAGAAGTATTTTGGTTTTGCGCATTTCAAAGGAAGACAAGAGGAGGTAATTCTTCATTTACTGGAAAAAAAGAATGCGTTTGTGATCATGCCTACCGGTGGAGGCA
>JALQVG010000030.1 GCA_023260435.1 Flavobacteriaceae bacterium
GATACGCAGCCCGAGATGATTTATATGGGAGGTTATGACGGGTTATGGACGTTAAATTTAACTACCCGAGAGGTGAAGCCATTAACCTTTAAGGGGAAACGGTTTAGCCAGTTTAATCGAATTAGAGCTATTGAAATCCACGAGGGTATCGTCACGTTTAGCAGTCATCAGGGACTGTATAGTTTTTCACCGGAACACGGCCCAATAAAACTATTTCCGGCCCAAGGTCAATCGATGGTTTATGACCATTATTGGTCCAAAGATACCCTTTGGTTAGCTACCCAAAGTCAAGGTTTGCTGGCTATCAACCATCAAGGCCGTTTGCTGTCAGCCTGGAAGTCTAGTGATGGACTAGTTAGCGATCAGGTTTTCGGTGTGGATCGATTGGGTAAGTCAATCATTGCATTGACTGATCGAGGCTATTCTATCATTGATGGCCAATCGATCTATTCTGGTTTACATGGAGCCAAAGGGGCCTCCATTGAGTTTAATCACGGATCACACGCCATCAATCCTATAGACAGCACGTTGTATGCTGGAGGTGTTGGAGGATGGCATATACTGTCCCAGCCCAGTGCTCATAAGCGAGAAAATAGGTTGGATGTTCGACTTTCAGAATGGAAAACATCAGGACCATCGACGCCGCTTAAAAATGAATTTGGTATGGGTTATCAACAGCTTTCTGCGATTCAAATTCTTCCAGAAAACACATATAACCAACTTAGGTGGGCTTTGAGTCCATTAGACGTACCCAGGCCTGGAATGAGGTATCGAATTCCTGGAATATTGGATGATTGGACACCCATGATGGATGAAGGAAATATTGAATTAACATTTTTATCCGCAGGAACGTATCAATTGGATATAGCTGTTGTGGGTTCATCGGTCTATAAAACCATCAAGGTGATTAAAGTTCCCAGATTAATGGAGCGTCCTATTTTTTGGGTGCTGTTGGTTTTTTTAGGGATGAGTGTAGTTTTGATTTTGTTTTGGTTTCGCTGGAAAGTTCAGAGAGATAAAGAGCGTTTGCGCACCGCTATAGCGGCAGATTTACACGATGAGATAGGTAGCTTACTGGGTGGAATTATGAATCAGGCTCAACTGTCTGGTATGGTACCCCACAAAACACCTCAGATCATGGACAAAATCAAAACCAGCAGTAAAAAAGGCTTAGAGTCTTTAGCGGATATAGTTTGGTCAATCGATCAACAACACGATCACTGGCAAGGAATGATAGAAAAGATGCAGGCACATGGTCAGGAAGTGGCGAGAACTCAAGGATGGGTATTTTCTTTTCAAGTTTTGGGACAGATACCGGAGGGTAGAATGCCTCAATTAATTCGTCAGAACATGTGGATGATGTTTAAAGAAATGCTGCACAACACTGCAAAACACACTTTATCTACCCAAGTACTGTGTCAGCTAGCATTTGAACCAAAGAGGCAAATCGTTTGGACCTATTCGGATGATGGCCCTGGTTTTGATTTTACTCACTCCTTTGCAGGCAATGGAGTGAAAAATTTAAAGATGCGAGCCAAGAAAATGAAGGCGCAGCTAAGCTACATACAAGAAGATTCTGGTGCCGCCTACCAAATTATCATTGATCGAATTTGATTCATGGAAAAGAAAGACAACCTTATTGGATTGGCCATTTTAGAGGATACGATGGATATTCGGGAAGTATTGGTGGAATATTTCACCCGACAAGATGATGTAGCGTTGATTTATGCAGCCTATGACGCTGAAGATTTATTCCTCAACGCAGACTTTAATCTGATCCAACTAGTGATTTGCGACATTGGCCTGCCCCATATTAATGGGGTAGAGGCATGTTGGCTGATCAAGCAGAAATATCCTACTGTCGAAGTGATGATGTATACCGTTTTTGAAAACGATCAGTATCTTTTTGACGCCTTGAAAGCGGGCGCAGTGGGCTATATGCTTAAACAAGATGATTTAAGTCAGTTGGGGGAGGCCATTCGAGAAATTGCCCGTGGAGGAGCGGTCATGGGTCCTCAAATTGCCCGAAAAGTAATGGAGTTTTTTGGTCAGGGTAGAGTACACACGCCAGATGTTCAGAGCTTAAGTGAACAAGAAAAAACCGTGGCTCAATGGGTGGTATTAGGTCGAACTACCCAAGAGATCGTAGATGAGATGAATATAAGCGCAGGACTTGTAAAGTTTCACTTGAGAAACATGTATCAAAAACTTCAGGTGCACAACCGCCAGACATTCATTAAAAAGTTTAAAAAATAATTCGGGGGCCAATGGCCCCCGAACATTCACGGTTGATAAACCGCTTTTTATTTGATCAACGAGTAGCTTCGTTGTATAAAGTCTGTCAAAGCAGCCCCTTTAAGTAAACCTTTAGAGAGTTTAGCCAAGTCTACGGACTGAGCGATTAATTTCTCTTGTTTTTTGTCGGTTTTTGCTTCTAAAATTTCGGTGATTAATGGGTGATTAGTGTTGACCACCAACTGATACATGTCTGGCATATTACCTAGGCCAAACATACCTCCACCACCGGTTTGTTGCATCTCTTTCATGCGGCGCATGAACTCTGGTTCGGTAATCATAAACGGAGCTGCGCTGCTGTCCATAGCTTCCATTTGAACGGTGTATTCTTTAGAGGCTACGACCGCTTCAATTTTAGATTTCAAGGTATCTTTTTGCTCGTCGGACAACTTAGAAATAGTGTCGTCATTCTTTTTGATCAGTTTATCGATAGGATCAGTATCAATACGCGCAAAATGAACCTTTTCTTTGGTAGTTTCTAGTTTTTGCATCAAATGAGCCACGATGGGCGAGTCGAGCAACAGCACTTCATATCCTTTTTCTTTGGCGGCTTGAATGTAACTGTGTTGGGCATCTTGATCTGATGCGTACAACAAAACAAATGTTCCGTCCTTATCCGTTTGATTCGGTTTGAGTTTTTCTTCGAGCTCTGTCCAAGTGTAAAATTGACCATCAATGGTTGGGTATAAGGCAAATCCATCGGCCTTCTCCATGAATTTTTCTTCTGAGAGCATTCCGTATTCGATCACAATTTTAATGTCGTTCCATTTTGACTCAAAATCTGCTCGATCGTTTTTAAATAAACTACTCAACTTGTCGGCTACTTTTTTGGTGATATAGCTGGATATTTTTTTCACAGCGCCATCAGCCTGTAGGTAGGATCTAGAGACATTTAGTGGAATGTCTGGAGAATCGATTACCCCACGAAGCATCGTAAGGAATTCAGGAACGATACCTTCCACGTGATCGGTGACGTATACCTGATTTTGGTAGAGTTGGATTTTGTCTTTTTGTAGGTTTAAATCTCCTTTCAGTTTTGGGAAGAAAAGGATTCCGGTGAGGTTGAACGGATAATCCACGTTGAGGTGGATGTGGAACAGTGG
>JALQVG010000053.1 GCA_023260435.1 Flavobacteriaceae bacterium
TAGGGATGATTTGCGGAAACCAGGAGCATCTAAAAGCGGTACTTCAGGTAAAAAGCAATATGGATTCCGGGATGTTTTACGGGATTCAGCGGGGGGCTATTCAAGCCCTCAAATCATCGACTGCTTGGTATGATTCACTGAACCAGGTATACGCCCATCGCAGAGAAAAGATTTGGGCCTTGGCTGATGCATTGGGTTGTACCTATGATACCCATGCCGTAGGTATGTTTGTATGGGCGCAAATACCATCAAGTGTTGAAAATGAACTCGATTTTGTCGATCAATTGCTGTATCAACACCATATATTTATCACTCCTGGTTCCATTTTCGGCAGTAATGGAGCGGGCTATGTGCGGTTTTCACTCTGTCTGGAAGCAGACCTAATCGATCAGGCAATTCAAAGAATAAAATCATGAAGGTATTTTTTATCGGTATTGGATTGATTGGAGGGTCTATGGCTCTTGAAATCAAACATAAGAACCCACAAGCGGTTTGTTACGGCATCAGTCGCCATGACGAAACTTTGGAGAGGGCTTTAGCTTTGGGTCTGATAGACCACAAGGCAGTATGGGAAGATTTGCCTCAGGCAGACTTAGTGTTTTTAAGCATCCCCGTGGATGCCTCAGTCAATGCGTTGCCTCGTATTTTAGATCTAATATCAGACCAAGCTTTGGTGGTGGATGCAGGTTCTACCAAGCAAGCTTTATGTTCCACCGTGGCTCAACACCCCAAAAGAAGAAATTATTTGGCCGCTCACCCGATTGCAGGTACTGAGTTTTCAGGTCCAGAGGCAGCTTTCTTGGGACTGTTTGACCAAAAAACAATGATTGTTTGTGAGGTAGAGAAAACAGCGTTTAAGCTTCAAGAAAAAGCGATGTCGCTATTTACCAGTTGGGGCATGCGTATTCGGTATATGGACGCTGCAGCTCACGATAAACACATCGCCTATGTGTCTCATTTATCACACATCAGCTCCTTTATGTTAGGGAAGACCGTGATTGAAAAAGAGAAGAATGAAAGCGATATTTTTGACATGGCTGGCTCCGGATTTGAGAGCACGGTGCGCCTGGCCAAAAGTTCCCCAGCTATGTGGACCCCTATTTTTGATCAAAACAAACAACATGTAGTCGCTGCACTAGAAGAATATATTGCCAATTTGAAAGAATTTAAATCCTTGCTCGAAGCATCAGATCGCGATGCGATGTATCAACAAATGAGCGATACCAACAAAATAAAAGAAATACTCAACGGAATACCCCTCAACAAATAGATTATGGAAAATTCAAAGAAAATGAGAACCTGGCTCGACGAGATGAACCTGACCCACCCATTGGTGATTGCAGGTCCTTGTAGCGCTGAAACCGAGGAACAAGTGCTTAAAATTGCACATTCCTTAAAAGACACCGATGTAAATTATTACCGTGCCGGTATTTGGAAACCTAGAACAAGACCTGGAAATTTTGAAGGGGTTGGTGCCTTAGGTCTTAAATGGTTGCAAAAAGTACAGAAAGAAACAGGTATGAAAACGGCTACTGAGGTGGCCAACAGAGCCCATGTTGAACTGGCTTTGGAGCACGATGTGGATCTGTTGTGGATTGGAGCTCGTTCTACAGTGAGTCCTTTTATTATCCAAGAAATAGCGGATGCCCTTAAAGGGACAGACAAAATTGTATTGGTTAAAAACCCGGTCAATCCAGATTTAGCTCTGTGGCTAGGAGCTATTGAACGCCTGTACGCTGCAGACATCAAAAATCTTGGGGTGATCCACAGAGGGTTTTCTACATTCGAAAAAACTAAGTACCGCAATATTCCCGAATGGCAAATGGCGATTGAGTTGCAGTCGAAATATCCGGATTTGCCGATCATCAATGATCCATCACACATCACTGGAAAAAGGGATATGATTTTTGATGTCGCTCAAACTGCTTTAGACCTAAATTTTGACGGATTGATGATCGAAACTCACTGCGATCCGGATAATGCGTGGAGCGATGCGGCTCAACAAGTGACTCCTGAACGTTTGGTAGAAATTATGCGCGATCTAAAAGTGCGTAAAGAATCTGATCCTGAGGAAAAATACAACAAGGAGTTAAGCAATTTACGCGCTCAAATCGATATAATAGACAATCAGTTGTTGGAGACACTAGGCAAGCGTATGAAGCTAGCTGAAGGAATAGGCGCTCTAAAGTCCAAACACAATGTAGCTGTATTGCAGTCTAGTCGTTGGAATGAGATTTTAGGACGTATGATTTTAGAAGGTGAAACCAAAGGCTTGAGCGAAGAATTTGTCTTGCGCATGTTTAAGGCTATTCACCAAGAGTCCATCAACCACCAGGAAAAGGTCATCAAATCATAATTAAAAGGGGCTTAGGCCCCTTCCTTTTTTTATCTTAGCGTCCTGGGTATGCGGGGAACAGTTTATAAATCTACAGGGAGTTGGTATGCTGTCTTGGGCCAAGACGGACAGATGCACGAATGCCGTATTAAAGGCAAGTTCCGCGTACAAGGAATCAAGAGCACAAATCCGGTGGCTGTAGGAGATTTAGTCCAGTTTGAACTCGAGCAAAGCGGTGACAACCCCCATGGTGTCATTTTTGATATCGTCGAAAGACGCAATTACATGATCCGCAAGTCTGTTAATTTGTCGAAACAAACCCAGATCATTGCGGCCAATATCGATCAAGCTTTATTGCTGATCACCCTGAACAATCCCCCTACGCTTACTCCTTTTATCGATCGTTTTTTGGTCACTGCTGAAGCCTACGATATTCCGGTGATTTTGGTCTTTAACAAGATCGACTGCTATTCGGCAGAGGAGCGTTTTGAAGTGGATTATTTGCTGAGTCTCTACCGCACTATAGGATATACGTGTCTTTTGGTTTCAGCGCTTACTGGAACTGGTGTGGACGAGTTAAAACAGTTGATGGAAGGCAAGACCAGTTTGGTTTCTGGCCACTCAGGTGTAGGCAAATCCACCTTGATCAACAGGATTTCTCCAGGTTTAGATCTGCGTACGGGCGCTATTTCGATGCAACACGCCCAAGGGATGCACACCACCACGTTTGCAGAGATGTTTGACCTGTCTTTTGGGGGGCGCATTATAGACACTCCTGGGATCAAAGGATTTGGGGTGGTAGATATGGAGCAAGACCAAATAGGGGACTACTTTCCAGAATTTTTCGCGCTCAAGTCTCAGTGCAAATACCACAATTGCACCCATATGGATGAGCCCAATTGCGCTGTTAAATCAGCACTTGATCGGGACGAGCTCGCTTGGAGCAGATACAAGAGTTATGTTCAGTTGATGCAGCGCGAAGACGAACACTACCGGGTAGATCCAAAAAACAACGAGGAATGAGGGCATTAGTTCAACGAGTTCAAAACGCCTCTGTTGAGGTAGAGCAAAAAGTAGTTGGCTCCATTGGTCCTGGACTTTTGGTACTTCTTGGGGTAACCCATTCAGATAGCCAAGAAGATATAACCTATCTGAGTAAAAAAATTGCTCAACTGAGGCTTTTTGCTGATGAACAAGGTATGATGAATCGCTCGGTGTTGGATACCCAGGGCGATGTGCTGGTAGTCAGTCAGTTTACCTTATATGGATCTACCAAAAAAGGTAATCGACCTTCTTTTATAGATGCGGCTCCAGGCCCAATAGCCCAAAAACTTTATCAAGATTTTGTAGCCCAGCTGGAAATGATGCTTGAAAAAACGGTAGCTACAGGAGTTTTTGGGGCTGATATGCAGGTTAAATTAGTCAATGACGGACCAGTGACATTGATGATCGATACCCATCAAAAAAATTAAGTTATGGATTTAAAAAACGCCCAATTAGACGTGGATCAGTGGATTAAAAACCACGGAGTCCGTTATTTTAACGAGTTGACTAACATGGCTCAACTCACTGAAGAAGTAGGTGAGGTGGCCAGGATTATTGCCCGTCGGTATGGAGAACAAAGCGAAAAGCCTTCGGACAAAGTCAAAGACTTAGGTGAAGAGCTAGCCGATGTGGTCTTTGTGGTGTTGTGTTTGGCCAATCAATGCGGTATCGATCTCCAATCCTCTTTTGACAAAAAACTGGCCTATAAAACACAAAGAGATCACGATAGGCACCAAAACAACGATAAACTCAAGCAGTAGTTCATGGAGTTAACACACATACAAGGACCTACCAATCAACTATTGAAGGCTTCACTATCCATCACGGGTTCAAAAAGTGAGACCAATAGACTACTTTTACTGCAATCCCTATTCCCACAGATCACGCTGTCAAACACCTCAAATTCTGAAGATGCCCAGGCTATGGCTCAAGGTATTGGGGTCCGCCATGGAACGATTGATGTACACCATGCGGGAACAGCTATGCGTTTCTTAACGGCCTTTATGGCCACAACGCCTGGAGTCGATGTGGTGCTTACAGGATCTTCCAGAATGCAGCAAAGACCCATAGGACTTCTGGTGGATGCCTTACGTCAATTAGGAGCTGAAATCAATTACTTGGGGGAGGAGGGATATCCACCGTTGAGTATTAAAGGGAAAGAAATTACCCAGCGGCATGTAGAGATTCCAGCCCATGTGAGCAGTCAGTATATATCTGCTTTATTGTTGGTTGCTCCTCGTTTAGCCTCAGGGATATCCTTGACTTTAAAGGGCTCCATAACTTCAATTCCCTACATCAAAATGACTTGTGCCTTACTTGAGTCACTAGGAATAACTACCCGAATGGAAGGTTCGGTGATTCAGGTAGATCCAGCTCCCCAGGTTGCCCCAAAGACCTTGGTGGTCGAGTCTGATTGGAGTTCTGCATCGTATCATTACAGTATGGTGGCCTTGGCCCCTATAGGATCGGAGATCAGGTTATATTCCTATAAGTCGGACTCACTTCAAGGGGATGCCGTGCTCGCTGAACTATACAGTGCGTTGGGTGTGGAAAGTATTTTTGTCGATCACCAATTAGTGATTACCAAGAAGGGCGATGTCCGAACACCAGTTCGTGAACATGGATTGATTGTAGACTTCACGGAGTGTCCTGACATCGCACAGACGCTTGCGGTTACATGTTTTGCGTTGGGTATTGGTGCGCATTTTACAGGGCTCCATACCCTGAAGATCAAAGAAACAGATCGGTTGGTCGCTTTACAACAAGAACTTACCAAGTTTGGGGCACAAATATCGATTACTGAAGATTCCCTCACCTTGCATCCTTTTCAAGGTGTGATGAATTCCGGGGTAGTGGTGGCCACTTACCACGATCACAGAATGGCTATGGCCTTTGCTCCACTAGCCATGAAGGTGACTCTTTCTGTGGAAGATCCGGGAGTAGTGGCTAAATCGTATCCTGACTTTTGGAATGACCTGGCTTTGTTAGGGTTTCAGTTTTCCTAGAAATAAACGGGTAAATCCTTGACAAGCCCCCTGTTGGGGTCGTATATTTGCGGGATGTGTTTTCATTAAACCTAATTATCTGAATTTCATGAAGTTATCTCATTTCAACTTTGATTTACCCCCCCATTTAGTCGCCGAATATCCCGCTGAGAATCGCGATGAGTCCAAATTGATGGTTATCGATCGAGCCAAAGGTACCATTGAACACAAATTGTTCAAGGATTTGATCGATTATTTCGACGACCAGGACGTGATGATTCTTAACAACACAAAGGTTTTTCCAGCGCGTTTGTACGGAAATAAAGAAAAAACAGGAGCCCGTATCGAAGTGTTTTTGCTCAGAGAACTCAATGAAGAACAAAGGCTTTGGGATGTCTTGGTCGATCCAGCGCGTAAAATTAGAATTGGAAATAAGCTCTACTTTGGTGATGATGACTCATTAGTGGCTGAGGTAATTGACAACACTACTTCAAGAGGAAGAACTCTTCGCTTTTTATACGATGGTTCGTACACAGAGTTCCGCAAGAAATTGCGCGACCTAGGAGAAACTCCGCTGCCTAAATACATCCACAGAGATGTTGAAGCCGAAGACGAGGAGCGTTACCAAACAATTTATGCCAAGCACGAAGGTGCTGTAGCTGCACCAACAGCAGGTTTGCACTTTTCCAAACATTTGCTAAAACGTCTTGAAATTAAAGGGGTGAATTTTGCTGAATTAACCCTACATGTAGGTTTAGGCACCTTTAATCCTGTGGAAGTGGAAGATCTTTCCAAGCACAAAATGGACAGTGAGGAATTGATTATCGATGAGCGAGCGGTATCAATCGTCAATAAAGCCAAGGCGGAAAAAAGAAGAATCTGTGCCGTGGGAACTACCGTGATGCGCGGATTGGAGAGCTCTGTCTCCTCACAACACACCTTAAACGAGTTTGAAGGGTGGACTAATAAATTTATTTTTCCTCCATACGATTTCAGTATTGCCAATTGTATGGTCACCAACTTCCACCTGCCAAAGTCAACTTTGTTGATGATGATTTCCGCATTCATGGGTCATGATTTGATGAAACGCGCTTATAAAGAGGCAGTGGACAACGAATATCGCTTTTACTCGTACGGTGATGCGATGTTGATCATTTAGGCTTGACGACACAAAGCAAAAAGGACATTAGGTCTCTCGATTTGACTGCCTTGAGCGATTTTTTTATCGCTCAAGGCGATCAATCTTTTAGGGGGAAACAGGTCTACGAATGGTTGTGGAAAAAAGGGGCTCACCGTTTTGAAGACATGACCAATCTGTCTAAAGACACACGCGCTTTGCTCGAGGAGCATTTTGTGATCAACCACATCCACGTGGATGCCATGCAAAAAAGCAAAGATGGGACCATTAAAAATGCCATTAAATTGCATGATGGCTTGATCGTGGAGTCTGTGCTGATCCCAACGTCCAAAAGGACTACCGCTTGCGTCTCCAGCCAAGTAGGCTGCAGTTTGAACTGTACATTTTGTGCTACTGCCAAGCTGAAACGAATGCGCAATCTTCAGGCCGACGAGATTGTTGATCAAGTGGTGGCCATTGACCGCCAGAGCAGATTATACCATCAAAAGCCCTTAACCAATATCGTTTTTATGGGTATGGGTGAGCCGTTGATGAATTATCCTCAAGTGTTGGCCGCTATTGATAAAATAACATCTCCTGAAGGTTTGGGTATGTCACCGCGTAGAATCACCTTATCTACATCGGGTATCCCTAAAATGATCAAGAAAATGGCCGATGAGGGAGTGAAATTTAAGCTGGCTGTTTCTCTACATAGCGCTGTAGAGGAGACCCGAAAAAAAATCATGCCCTTTACAGAGCATTTCCCCTTGACTGACCTCAGAGAGGCCCTAGAATATTGGTACGCTAAAACCAAAAGCAGGATGACCTATGAATACGTGGTATGGAAAGGGGTTAACGACCAACAAGCTGATATTGACGCCTTGGTTGAATTCTGTCGATTTGCCCCATCCAAGGTGAATCTAATCGAGTACAATGCCATAGGAGACGACGCCTTTAGGCAAGCGGCTCCAGAGGTCATTGAGCGATATATTCAAGTGCTGGAACGCCATGGCATCACAGTAACTGTTCGTCGTTCGCGCGGTAAAGACATCGATGCAGCTTGCGGTCAGCTGGCCAACAAGTCTCAAGCGTAGCTAGGAAACAGGTTTGACTAACGCATGTGGTGGAAACAGGTAAATCTTTCCGCTCGACAATTCCATACATCGGTAGCGCTTCACCACACGTTGCCCTTTTTGAAAAATCCGAGTATCTCTATAGATGAATCGCGTACCAACAGCGACATCACTCAGGTGTTCGTGTTGGTCATTTTTTGGGCTGTATGCATTCAATGCTTTTGAGAGCCTTGCATCGGTATCCGAGCTTGCCTTAGGGTTTTTGAAATAGGCAGCGAGGTAAGGTAACAAGGCCTCTGGAAAGACACTGGGCCTGATTAAAGGAAGCATGAGGTGTTGAAACGTGTATTTCCACTCTTTTCCATGTGGCGCCACGGCCCTTCCGTATTTTTCGTAGGTGACTAAGTGCGCTATTTCGTGTACCAGCGTGATCAGGAACTGATAGGTGTTTAGCGAGTCGTTGACGGTAATCTGCTGTCTGCCATCAGGATACCTTCTGTAATCTCCATGTCTGGTGTGTCGCTCGTGAACAATTTTAAGCACTACCTGATGGGCCTCCATCAATTGTTGGATCCAGGGTACCGCTGCAGGCGGTATATAGTGTTCGAACGAGGAATTCATGCCCCTAAATTTAGGCTTTTTTGTACATTTGTTTTAGAACATTTTCCCAAATACAATTCTATGAAAAGAAGCATTGAACGCGTGATTTCACCGCGCCCGATACATTTTGTCGGAGACGGATTTAGGGTGCAAAATTTTATTCCTTCAACTCATGGATTGGATATGAAGCGCATGGATCCTTTTATTTTTTTGGATTACAATGAGCCTCATTTTTTTGAGCCAACGAGCACGCCAAGAGGGGTAGATGTACACCCCCATCGCGGTTTTGAGACAGTTACTGTCGCCTTTCAAGGCAAAGTTGCTCACCACGACTCTGCAGGTAATAGCGGTATCGTATCTCCGGGTGGAGTACAGTGGATGACCGCAGCTTCAGGTGTGTTGCATAAAGAGTACCACGAAGAGGGATTTGCCCGAGCAGGAGGTATTTTTCATATGGCGCAATTATGGGTTAATCTCCCTGCTAAAAACAAAATGGACCCACCCAGTTATCAAGGTTTAGATGCCCAAGATATTCCCTCAGTTTCCCTGCCACAAGGTGGTCAGTTACATGTCATTGCCGGTGAGTTTCAAGGGGTAAAAGGCGGAGCCACTACCCATAGCCCTATGCATTTATACCGTATAGAACTGCCTCAAGGAGCATCGGCAGACATCCAGCTACCCGTACACTTCAATACGGCATTTTTGGTGTTGAGCGGTTCGGTACACGTAAGCGGCTTGGAAGATTCTTCAGCCCCCGAGGGTCATTTTGTGCTGATGGATAACGATGGAACTGATTTCAGTATTCATGCAGCACAAAATGCACACCTATTATTGCTCAGTGGTGAACCACTCAATGAACCTATTGCCGCTTCAGGCCCCTTTGTGATGAATCACAGACACGAGCTCCAGGAGGCAATGCAGGATTTTTATGCGGGTAAGTTTGGGCAGTTAGATTAGGGCGTTGAATTCGATACTTGAATGACCTTGCCATTGAGCAACGACCCACTGTTTAGAGCGAACTGCAGTATATAGGCTGCCATTTCATCAGGAGTGGTCTGGGCTTGGTAACCTGGAAATGCCTGTTGCAACATTTCGGTGTCTACCGCCCCTAGTGCCAGCGCATTGAAATGAGGTCCTGTCTCCTTGTATTCCTCGGCCAGTAATTCGGTCAAAGTGATTAGTGCACCCTTGCTAGAACTGTACGCCGCTAAACCTGCAAACTTGGCACTGCCTTGGATTCCACCCATGGAGCTGATGTTGACCACATGTCCTTGTTTTCCCATTTTTGGGGCCCATAGTCCCATCAGTAGGGCAGGACCGAATACATTGACCGCATAAACGGATTGAAAGTCTTCCAATGTGGTTTGGGCCAATGGTTTGTGTGTCAATACACCTGCATTGTTGATCAGAACATCAATTTTTCCACCCCAGTGTTGATCGATCCAAGCATCAGCTTCTTGAATATGCTGCTGATTAGTTATGTCAAAGGGCAGGGCTTCCAAATGATCCAGACCAAGGGACCGAACAGCTTCAGCGTTCCTGGAGAGTGCTAAAACGCGATGACCCTGTTGAGCGGCTTGTTTTGCCATGGCTAAACCAATTCCTCTACTGCTGCCTGTGATGATGATATGCGCCATACTATTTGGATTGTGCTCGGGTAGCTTCCCTTACTTTTTTAAACAATTCAGAAGAATACACGAATTCAGTGACAGCTTGGTTATCCGTGCGGAACACCAAATCGCTATTTCCCTCCCAGGCCAATACGCCATTTTTTAAAAAAATGATTTTATCCCCTATTTCCATGACGGAATTCATGTCGTGTGTATTGATCACCGTTGTGATGTTGTATTCTTGGGTGATTTCTTGAATTAAATTATCGATGAGAATAGCCGTTTTGGGGTCTAGTCCGGAATTCGGCTCATCGCAAAACAAATACCGGGGATTCATGACAATAGCCCGAGCAATGGCCACTCTTTTTTGCATGCCTCCGGAAATTTCTGAAGGCATTTTGTGGTGTGCGTCCAGCAGATTAACCCTTTTAAGCACTTGATTGGCTCGATCTTCCATTTCCGATCGAGACATATTGCGCAACATCGAAAGGGGAAACAGTACGTTTTCCAGCACATCCATGGAGTCAAAAAGTGCAGACCCTTGAAACACCATACCGATTTGCTTTCTGATTTCATTTTGCTCAGCAATACTCAGTCCCTGGTACTCCAGCCCGTCATAACAAATACATCCTTGGTCAACCTCATAGAGACCGAGCATACATTTCATCAATACGGTTTTACCCGATCCACTCTGTCCAATAATTAAACTAGTCTGGCCATCTTCAAAAACGGCACTGATGTCATTCAGTACATTTTTTCCTGAAAATTGTTTGACTAAATTTTTTATTTCAATCATCCTAAAATCAGTTGAGTGAGTACATAATTGGTCAAAATAATCACCACTGAAGTCCAGACAAATGAGGTAGTGCTCGCTTTGCCCACTTCTAATGCTCCTCCATTCATGTAAAACCCGTGAAAGGAAGGAACAGTAGCTAATATAAAGGCAAATGCCATGGATTTAATGAAGGCATAGGCCACGTGAAAAGAGTTGAAATCCATGCGCAAACCTTCGATAAAATCACCTGAGGTGGCGAGCCCACCTAGTACGCCCGCAGTCCAACCTCCGAATATTCCAATGTACATCGCGATGGAGATTAAAAATGGATACATCATGAGCGCCATGATTTTGGGGAAAACCAGATAATTCAGAGCGTTGATGCCCATTACTTCCAAGGCGTCTATTTGTTCGGTGACCCTCATCGATCCAATACTAGAAGTGATGTAGGACCCAATTTTTCCCGCCATGATGATCGAGGTGAACGTAGGGGCAAATTCAAGAATTACCGACTGTCTCGCGGCAAACCCGATCATAGTTTTAGGAATCAGTGGACTTTCCAGATTAAGCGCTGTTTGTATGGTAACTACAGCTCCGATGAAGAAAGAAATAAAGAGTACCATTCCGAGTGAGCCGACAATCAAGTCGTCAATCTCCTTATTGATCAGCGATTTCATGATGCGCCATTTAGTAGGTTTTTTAAATACCTCTTTCAGCATGATGAAATAAATTCCGATAGCTTCGATGTGTTTCATAGTCAACCCTGATGGGTAAAAATACAAAACTTAACCATGATTTGACTTGAAACACAGGCTAAACTCCTGATAGATTTGGTATTTTTGGACAAACAATCAATCGTTATGTACTCAAAGAATCGCCTCAGTTTTGCTGCCCTTTATCTTTTTCTCTTAGTCTCTCCATGGATCTTTGCACAGAAGGCCGCGGGAACTTCAGCGATGAAAGCACCCACAAAATTAGTCGTTGGTGTCGTGGTGGATCAAATGAGGTACGATTACCTGACCCGTTTCTGGGATCAGTATTCAGAGGGAGGATTTAAACGGCTCGTACATGAAGGTTTTGTCGCCAAGAACCACCATTTTAATTATGCGCCCACATCTACAGGTCCGGGTCACGCTTCCGTGTACACGGGGACTACTCCAGCGACACACGGGATAATCGGCAATGATTTTTTTGATATAGCTTCTGGAAGCATGGTCTATTGTGCCGGTGATGATCAGTACACATCAGTAGGTGTGTCCAGCGATGAAGGTAAAATGTCGCCGCACCGCCTATTGACCAGTACCATGACCGATCAATTAAGACTTCACTACCAAAACAAAGCCAAAGTGATTTCTATTTCTGTCAAAGACCGTGGAGCGGTACTTCCTGGAGGACATATGGCCAATGCGGCTTATTGGTTTGTCGGCGGTGAACAAGGGCTTTGGGTGACGTCTACTTATTATATGGATGCCTTGCCTAAGTGGGTGGCTGACTTCAACGCCCAGCAGAGCATTGCTCAATACAAAAAACCTTGGAATCTATTGTACAGCGAGAAGAAGTATGACCTTTCTGTGGCTGATGATAACCGATATGAAGGCCCGTTTAAGGGGGAACAGAAACCGGTTTTTCCTCATGATTTACCTGCCCTATGGAATCAAAACGGAGGTTATGGTATTTTGCGCGCCACACCGTATGGCAATAGTATGTTGACGGATTTTGCTCTGGAAGCCCTAAAGCAAGAAGATTTGGGTCAAGACAAGACCCCTGATTTTTTAGCGATCAGTTATTCTTCGACCGATTATGTGGGCCACCAATTTGGTGTGGATTCCAAGGAAGTTCAAGATACTTATTTGCGTCTTGACTTAGAAATTGCCCGGCTGCTCAAAGCGTTGGACCGTCAAGTGGGCACAGGCCAATACACCTTATTTTTAACTGCTGATCACGCAGCTATTCCTGTGCCTGCCTATTTACAGGATCAGAAAATCCCAGCCGGTTATGTGGAGGCCAATGCCATAAAGCAAGGCATTGATCAGTTTGTTCAGGATCGATTTGGCGCTGGTTTGGTGTCCAATATCTCCAACAATCAAGTTTTCTTAGATCGCAAAGCCATCCAGGGTTTAGGCTTAGACTTGGATGAGGTTCAAGCCGCTTTAGCTAATTATTTACAAGAGCGGACAGATATTGCTCATGCGTATACAGCGCGTACCTTGAAATCTACCCAGTTTGTCTCTGGGATTCCGTCCATTTTGCAGATGGGATACAACAAAGACAGGTCTGGCGATGTTTTGTTTGTCTATAAACCTGGATTCATCAGTTATTCCAAAACAGGATCCACCCATGGGTCGCCTGAAATCTATGACACCCATGCGCCCCTATTGCTTTTTGGGGCTGGTGTACAACCAGGCGCAACCGCAGAACGCACCCAGATTACGGATATTGCACCTACGATTTCTGTTTTGTTGGGAATCGCCTTTCCCAATGGAACCACTGGTCAGCCTATTTCAACAGCTTTAAAGTTTTAAGGATTCCTCGCATTCGGTAACGTCGAATAAATTGAGCTTGCTCAGGAGTAACCACACGAGCCAGTTTTCTTTGGCTGGCTTGGTAATAACCCGAAAGGTGTTCCCAAAAGGTGAAGAAATTTCCCTGTTTAGCAGCTAGTTTAGCGCTGGCAAATAAAACAATACCCCAGTTATAGCCTATAAGGTACATAGCTTGGCCCTGCATACCTTTGGCTTTTTTGTGGTACGCCGCTCCAATAGGCCGCCTGTGTTTGACGTGAAGTGATTCAAAGCTTTGGGTCTCAAAACCGTAGAATTTGGCCAATAGCTCGTCCACAGTAT